>NZ_JARQZE010000025.1:0-41207 GCF_029588855.1 Thauera mechernichensis
CGGCCGAGCGCGAGCAGGGCATCACGATCGACGTGGCCTACCGCTTCTTCTCCACCGACAAGCGCAAGTTCATCGTCGCCGACACCCCGGGCCACGAGCAGTACACCCGCAACATGGTCACCGGCGCGTCCACGGCGGATGCAGCCATCCTGATGGTCGATGCGCGCAAGGGCATCCTCACCCAGACGCGCCGCCACAGCTACCTGGTGTCCCTGATCGGCATCCGCCACGTCGTGGTCGCCATCAACAAGATGGACCTGGTGGGCTACGCCGAGCCCATCTTCCGCGAGATCGTCGAGGACTACCGCGCCTTCGCAGCGCAGCTCGGTCTCGAGGGCATCACCTTCATCCCGATGTCCGCCTTCAAGGGCGACAACATCATTGCCCCCAGCGACAACATGCCCTGGTACCACGGCACCACGCTGATGGGTTATCTCGAGACCGTCGAGGTGGACGATTGCCGCATGCAGCGCGCCCCCTTCCGCCTGCCCGTGCAGTGGGTCAATCGCCCGAACCTCGATTTCCGCGGTTTTGCCGGCACCATCGCCAGCGGTGTGGTCAAGCCGGGTGATCGCATCCGCGTTCAGCCCTCGGGGCGCGAGAGCACGGTAGCGCGGATCGTGACTCTGGACGGCGACCTGGCACAGGCGGTAGCCGGGCAGTCGGTCACGCTCACGCTGGCCGACGAGATCGACATTTCGCGCGGCGACGTGATCTCCACGGTCGAGGCGCCGGCCGAGGTCGCCGACCAGTTCGAGTGCACGATCAACTGGATGCACGACGAGCCCATGCTCGCCGGGCGACCCTACCTGCTCAAGATCGGCGCGCGCACGGTGACGGCCACGATCACCGACATCAAGTACCAGGTCAATGTGAACACGCTCGAGCATGTCGCGGCCAAGAAGCTGGAACTGAACGCGATCGGCGTGTGCAACATCAGCCTCGACCGTCCGATCGCCTTCGATGCCTATCGCGACAACCGTGACACCGGCGGCTTCATCCTCATCGACCGGCTGTCCAACAACACCGTCGGTGCTGGCCTGCTGCACTTCGCGCTGCGCCGGGCACACAACATCCACCTGCAACACGTTGACGTGAACAAGCAGGCGCGTGCTGCGCTCAAGAACCAGCACGGTTGCGTGCTCTGGTTCACCGGCCTGTCGGGTGCGGGCAAGTCCTCGATCGCCAACCTGGTCGAGAAGAAGCTGCACGCGCTGGGCCACCACACCTACCTGCTCGACGGCGACAACGTGCGCCACGGGCTGAACAAGGATCTCGGCTTCACCGACGCCGACCGTGTCGAGAACATCCGCCGCGTGGCCGAAGTCGCAAAGCTGATGGTCGATGCCGGCCTCATCGTGCTCACCGCCTTCATCTCGCCCTTCAAGTCCGAACGCCGTATGGCGCGCGGCCTGGTCGAAGAGGGGGAGTTCGTCGAGGTCTTTGTCGACACCCCGCTCGAAGTCGCCGAGGCGCGCGACGTGAAGGGCCTCTACAAGAAGGCCCGGCGCGGCGAGCTGAAGAACTTCACTGGCATCGACTCGCCCTACGAGGCGCCGGAAGAGCCTGAACTGCGCCTCGACACCACCCGGCTTGACCTCGACGCTGCGGCCGACACCGTGCTGGCATGGCTCGAGGCGCGGGGAATGCTCGTGCGTTGAATCGAGCAGTGAGCAAGGATGGGGGCGACCCCATCCTTGCCCTCAGTTACTGAGACTGCGCGTAATCGGCGCACATCTCGCACAGCAGGTCGAAAAGCGTTTCAAGTTCCTTGCGTCCGGTGTTCATCATCGGCTCCTTCCGATTCGCGGCGACAAGTGGGGCGCGCGCCTGTCGAACAAGCCCGGGTGGCCTCGTCCCTGCTCCTGCAAGCCCCATCCCGCTTGAGGCAGCTTACGTCGCTCGCTCAGGAGAGGCCAATCGAAACGCATCATCGCGCCGATTGGCCTCGGCAATGCCCGTCCGGAAGCACGAGACAGCTCAGGAGGCCCGACGCGTCAGGCACCAGCCGAGCAGCCCCGCAGCGATGAGCACGAGGACGCCGGGCTCGGGGACGGGGGAGACGAACTCGGTCAGCGGTGTCATCGTGCCGGTAAAGCGTCCTTCCTCGGCAAAACGCAGGCCGGTGATGAAGGCCAGCGGGTTGGCCGGGTCCAGTCCGGCGGTGGTCTCGATCCCCAGCACGCGGAAACGGTCGACGCCGTCGTCATCGAACACGAGTTCTTCGCCGCCAAGGACGTTGGTCTTGAAGGGCACCCACGCGCTGCCGTCCCAGAGTTCGATATCGTAGAGCGAGTCGCCGATCCCGGTCGGGAGCAGCACGGCGCGGATCAGCGGGTCGCCAGCGCCGATGGCATAGTCGTAACCGACAGCCACTAGCGGATCTATGAAGATGATCTCGTCGGGAGTGACGCGCTCGATGGTGAACTTGAATACCGTATCGCCGGTCGGGTCGATTCCGCCGCTGGGCAGGTAGACACCGTCCGGCGCCCCTTCGGGCAGCAGCATGAAGTCGAAGAAGCTACGCGAGCGGCTCAGGATGTTGGCGTTCGACACCGGCGCGGATTCGTCGCGGCGGTCGATCAGGCTGACCTCGACCGAGTACATCTTGTCGCCGCTCAGCAGGGTGCCGAGATCGGCATAGTCGCCGATCCGGAACGAGGACACATCGGGCGCCATGAAGCTGCGGCTAAACAGGATGTCGCCCGAGATGGAGTCACCGGGCTTGTAGTCCAGGCTCCATATCTGCACCCGCACGCTGTCGTGGCTCGAATCTTCATAGACCCCCCAATTGAAGGTCATGTCCTCGCCACTGCCGCTGACACGCATGTTGGAGACGAAGGGCAGCACAGTTGCGCCTTCGATGGAGGGCAGGGTGCCGACAGCGGCATATGCGTCCGTCGGGTCGCTCCGACCGAACAGGCTCCAGCCGGCCGTGCTGGGGTTGTAGGGCACGTTCTCACCCAGCTCGGCATTGAAGAACAGCATGCCGTCCCCGACCGAGCGCGCATACTGGTTCGGCGCGACGGTGACCGGATCGTAGACGAGACTGGTGTAGTGCACACCGTCCTGGGTGGCGATGATCTGGGTGGCGGCGCTGGGTGTGGAGCCTGGATTGGGGGTGACGTTCAAGGCGCCGATCGTCTGCCTTACGCCGGCGAAGATGCGTACGGAGTTGTCGCTGCGATTGTCCAGGAAGTGATAGCTGTCGCTGACGGTGATGGCGGCGTCCGCCGTGCTCGCCTGCAGCAGGCAAAGGCTCATTGCCGCCGTCAGGGCTACCCTCTGCGGCGATAAGCTGTTTCTTGTGTTCATGCGAGTCTCCTGCGGGGTGTTGTTTTGTAGGTGTCCGGTGGTCGCCCGGACAGAGTGGTCGAAGCAATTTTTGTGCGAGTGGTATATCCCGCTGGCAAGTCGCAGCCGGCTGTGATCGACGCCGAGTTGGGGTGGGCATGTGTAAGGAATGCCGACACTTTCCCGGCGGCAGGAAGTTTCGATGCCGATCGGTTCGGTGGAGCAGCCCACAGGCGCAGCGGCGCAGGCCATCGATTCCGCTGATACCCCGGCAGATCCGAGTGCAGTCTCCTTCGGGCTCTCGCGGCGGGCGCTGCACTGCAGGGGGGCGCGGCGGCCACGCTCTGCTAGAATCGCCCGCCATGAGCTATCAGGTCCTTGCGCGCAAGTGGCGGCCGAAGTCCTTCGGTACGCTGGTCGGTCAGGAGCACGTGGTGCGTGCGCTGTCGCATGCGCTCGCCACCGGCCGTCTGCATCACGCCTGGCTGTTCACGGGCACGCGCGGCGTCGGCAAGACGACGATCAGCCGCATTCTGGCCAAGGCGCTCAACTGCGAGACCGGCATCACCCCCGAGCCGTGCAACACCTGCGACGCCTGTCGCGCGATCGACGCCGACCGCTTTCCCGATTACGTCGAGATGGATGCGGCTTCGAACCGTGGCGTGGACGATATGGCGGCGCTCCTCGACAAGGCGGTGTATGCGCCAGTGCAGGGGCGCTACAAGGTGTACATGATCGACGAAGTGCACATGCTCACCGGGCATGCCTTCAACGCCATGCTGAAGACGCTCGAGGAGCCGCCCGAGCACGTCAAGTTCATCCTCGCCACCACCGACCCGCAGAAGATCCCGGTAACGGTGCTGTCGCGCTGCCTGCAGTTCAACCTCAAGCAGATGCCGCAGGGGCATATCGTCGAGCACCTCACGCGCATCCTGCAGGCCGAGCAGGTGTCATTCGAGCCTGGTGCATTGCGCCACCTCGCCAAGGCGGCGAACGGCTCGATGCGAGATGCGCTGTCCCTGCTCGACCAGGCGATCGCGCATGGCGCGGGCAAGGTCGAGGAGGGGCAGGTTACCCACATGCTGGGTACGGTGGGCGACGACCACCTGTACGCGGTGCTCGATGCCCTGGTCGCGGCTGATGTCCCTGCGCTGCTGCGAGTGGCTGATGGCATGGAGGCGCGCAGCTTGGCCTTCGATGCGGCCCTGCAGTCGCTGGCGACGCTGCTGCACCGCATTGCGCTGGCGCAGTTTGCGCCCGAGGCGATCACCGACGAACTCGAGCGCGCGCGCGTGGCGGCCTACGTGCAGGCCTTCGATGCCGAGTTCCTGCAGCTTGCCTATCAGATCGCCATCCACGGCCGTGATGAGCTACCGCTTGCGCCGGATGAGTACACCGGCTTCACGATGACGCTGCTGCGCCTGCATGCATTCCGTCCCGAGCAACCCGCAGCGCTCGGTGGGCCGGGCGTGGCGCCTGGGGGTGGTGGCTTGGCGCGGGCGGTGCCTGCGTCGGCGAGGCCGGCGCCAACGGTGTCCGCGTCGGTTGCTGCGGCGAGGCCGGAGCCGCCGGTCGCGGCCATAACACCGCCACCTGCCGCGGTCGCACAGCCTGCCGCAGAGCCGCCGCCAGCGATGGCTCCGCAGCCTGCCGAGGCCAAGCCGGCGGCGGTCGGCACCGCGCAAGCGGTGTCGGGGCATGACGTGCCGCCGTGGGAGGATCTGCCGCCCGAGGCCTATGCCGACAGCGCGGCCGTTGTCGAACGCGTGCATGCCGTGTCGTCTTCGCTGGGAGCTGCGAGCGAGGCTGCGTCAGCTCCCGCTCCTGCCCCGGTGGCTCCTGCCTCAGTGGCTGCTGCTGCAGAGAAGTCCGTGGTAGTGCCGGAGGCGACGATGGCGCCGGATGCAGCTGCCGGCAAGGCTGCACGCGGCGATGCTGCGACCCTGTTCGCGCTTGGTGATTGGCGCGGGCTGGTGCGTGCGCTTGAACTCGGTGGCCTCGTGCGCGAACTTGCCCAGCATTGCGAATGGGTCGATTTCAGCGATGAGGGCCTGCAGTTGCGCCTGTCAGTGGCGCACCGTCATCTGCTCGACATGAACCCGGGGGCGCTCGAGCGCCTGCAGGGCAGTCTGTCGTCAGCCCTCGGGCGTACGCTCAAACTGCGCATCATCGTCGGCGACATTGCCGGTGAGACGCCAGCGCAGCGCGACGAGGTCGAGCGTCGTGCGCGCCATGCCGAGGCCGTTGCCGCGCTCGAGGCCGATCCCTTCGTACGCGAGCTGATCGAACGTTTCGACGCCACGCTCGTCGAGAGTACCGTGAGGCCGCTTTGAGCCGCTGCTTGCGGTGTCGGCCTGCGGCACACCCTTCCTGAAACATTTACCTTGAATCCCAACCATACGACGGAGCGCACATCATGATGAAAGGCGGTATTGCCGGCCTGATGAAGCAGGCCCAGCAGATGCAGGAAAACATGAAGAAGATGCAGGACCAGCTGGCCTCGATCGAAGTCGAGGGGCAGTCCGGTGCCGGCATGGTCAAGGTACAGATGACCTGCAAGTACGATGTGCGCCGCGTCTCCATCGATGCCTCGGTCATGGATGACAAGGAGATGCTCGAGGATCTCGTCGCCGCAGCGCTCAACGATGCGGTGCGCAAGGTCGAAACCGCCACCCAGGACAAGATGGCGAGTGTCACCGCGGGCTTGAATCTGCCGCCCGGCATGAAACTGCCGTTCTGAGCGTAGCCGTCCGATGTCGCCGTCCAGCCTCGACGAGCTGATCGAGGCGCTGCGTTGCCTGCCCGGCGTGGGGCCGAAGTCGGCCCAGCGCATGGCCTACCACCTGTTGCAGCGCGACCAGCGCGGCGCAGCGCGCCTTGGTCGTGCGCTCACGCATGCGCTCGAAGTGTTGCGTCACTGCGAGCGCTGCAATACGTTTTCCGAGGAGGTGGTGTGCCAGCGCTGCGCAAATCCTCGCCGCGACGCGTCTCTGTTGTGCGTGGTGGAAATGCCGGCCGATCTGGCGATGATCGAACAGACCCAGACCTACAATGGCCTCTACTACGTGCTGATGGGGCGCTTGTCGCCGCTCGACGGCATCGGGCCACGTGAGCTCGGCCTGGACAAGCTGATCGCGCGGGCGACGGACGACAGCGTGCGCGAGGTGATCCTTGCCACCAACTTCACCAACGAGGGCGAGGCAACGGCGCACACGGTGGCCACCCTGCTCGCAGCGCGTGGGGTCAAGGTGAGCCGCCTGTCGCGTGGGGTGCCGGTTGGTGGAGAGCTCGAGCATACCGACACCGGCACCATTGCCCAGGCCCTGGTGGAGCGGCGTGCGCTCTGACCCATCCCGGGCTTCATGACGCGGCCGGTGGCGAGGATGCTGCAGCGCCACATTTGACCCGCCCGGAGACCGACCGAAAGCCCTCGCATTGTCGCGGAAAGCCTTGTGGCAGAAGGCGATGCGCGCTTTGCGCTTTCTCTGCTGCGGTGACTCCGGTATAATTCTCGGGTTATCTGTATCCAGGTCTTTCATTTTCCTTTCTGGGAAGAGGGTCATGAGCGTTGATCAAAAGATGGACAGCAGCCGCCGCACTCTGCTGCTCGCTACGTCCGCCGCCGGCGGCGTGGCCGCAGTGGCGACCGCGGTGCCGTTTGTTGCCAGCCTGACGCCGTCCGAGCGCGCCAAGGCAGCCGGTGCGCCGGTCGAAGTCGATGTGAGCAAGCTCGCTCCGGGCGAGATGATGACGGTGGAGTGGCGGGGCAAGCCGGTGTGGGTGCTGCGCCGCACGCCCGAAATGCTCGCGTCGCTCGATGCTACCGATGCGCGCGTCAGCGATCCGAATTCGGACAAGCCGATGCAGCCGGACTACGCAAAGAACAAGCATCGCTCCATCAAGCCGGAGTACCTCGTCGCCGTGGGTATCTGTACCCACCTCGGCTGTTCCCCGTCCGAGAAGTTCAAGATGGGTGCCGAGAGCGGCATGGGCGCCGACTGGCAGGGTGGCTTCCTGTGCCCCTGCCATGGCTCGCTCTTCGATCTGGCCGGTCGCGTCTACAGCAGCATGCCGGCGCCGGACAACCTCGAAGTGCCGCCGCACCAGTACCTCGCGGATTCCACCATTCTTGTTGGCGAAGACGGGAAGGCCTAAGCGATGACGACCAAATCACAAGCCCTGCTCAACTGGATCGACGAGCGTTTTCCGCTTACGTCGTCGATCAAGGGGCATCTCACCGAGTACTACGCGCCGAAGAACTTCAACTTCTGGTATTTCTTCGGTTCGCTCGCCCTGCTGGTGCTGGTCATCCAGATCCTCACCGGCATCTTCCTGGTCATGCACTACAAGCCGGATGCGTCGCTCAACGCCTCGGGCGTGCCGGTGGCCTTCGCCAGTGTCGAGTACATCATGCGTGAAGTGCCGGGTGGCTGGTTGATCCGCTACCTGCACTCGACCGGCGCGTCGGCGTTCTTCGTCGTTGTGTACCTGCACATGTTCCGTGGCCTGCTCTACGGTTCCTATCGCAAGCCGCGCGAGCTGATCTGGATCTTCGGTACCCTGATCTTCCTGGTGCTGATGGCCGAAGCCTTCATGGGCTACCTGCTGCCGTGGGGGCAGATGTCCTTCTGGGGCGCGCAGGTGATCGTGAACCTGTTCTCGGCGATTCCTCTCATCGGGCCCGATCTGGCGCTGGTGATCCGCGGCGATTTCGTCGTGTCCGACGCCACGCTGAACCGCTTCTTCTCCTTCCACGTCATCGCCGTGCCGCTGGTGCTGATCGGCCTCGTCGTTGCGCACATCATCGCGCTGCACGAGGTTGGCTCCAACAACCCGGACGGTGTCGAGATCAAGAAGAAGAAGGACGCCAACGGCATCCCGCTCGACGGCATCCCCTTCCATCCGTACTACACAGTGAAGGACATCGTCGGCGTCGTCGCCTTCCTGTTCTTCTTCAGCGCGGTGGTGTTCTTCGCGCCAGAGGGCGGGGGGTACTTCCTCGAGTACAACAACTTCATTCCCGCTGACCCGCTGAAGACCCCGCCGCACATCGCGCCGGTCTGGTACTTCACGCCCTTCTACTCGATCCTGCGCGCGGTCACTTTCCCGCTGTTCGGCCTCGATGCGAAGTTCTGGGGTGTGGTCGCGATGGGGGCCTCGGTGGTGATCATCGCCTTCCTGCCGTGGCTCGATCGCAGCCCGGTGAAGTCGATGCGCTACAAGGGCCCGATCTTCAAGGCTGCAGTTGCCATCTTCGTGGTGTGCTTCATCATCCTCGGTTACCTTGGCGTGCTGCCGCCGACCCCGGGTCGCACCCTGGTGTCGCAGATCTGCTCGGTGCTGTATTTCGCCTTCTTCCTGCTGATGCCGTGGTACAGCAAGCTCGACAAGTGCAAACCCGAACCGGAAAGGGTGACTTTCAAATGAAAATGCGCGTGATCAACCTCATCAAGCGGGCAGCAGCGGTGCTGCTGTTCGCCCCGGCCGTGGCGCTGGCGGCGGCGGCCTCGGTGCAGCTCGACAAGGCCCCGGTCAGTACAGATCCGGCTGCCCTGCAGCATGGCGCCAAGCTGTTCGTCAACTACTGTCTGAGCTGTCACAGCGCGAGCTTCAAGCGCTACAACATGCTCACCAACATCGGCCTGTCCGAGCAGGAAATCCGTGACAACCTGATGTTCACCGCCGAGCGCGTCGGTGATCTGATGACCGTGGCCATGCGCCCGGCCGATGCCAAGGTCTGGTTCGGCACCGCGGTGCCCGACCTGACCCTGGTAGCGCGCCAGCGCAACTCGGGAGACGGCAGTGGTGCGGACTGGCTCTACACCTACCTGCGTCAGTTCTACCGTGACACGGAGCGTCCCTCGGGCTGGAACAACGTGGTGTTCGAGAACGTGGGCATGCCGCACGTGTTCTGGGAGCTGCAGGGCGAGCAGGTGGCCAGCATCACCGAGAACGCCGATGGCACCAAGAACGTGCAGCTGTCGCTCGCCAAGCCGGGCAAGCTGAGCGTAGAAGAGTACGACAAGGCCGTCGCCGACCTCGTGTCCTTCATGGTCTGGATGAGCGAGCCGATTGCCGAGAAGCGCAAGGCGATCGGTACCGTCGTGCTGATCTTCCTGGCCGGCATGTTCGTGCTCAGCTACGCGCTGAAGAAGAACTACTGGAAGGACATTCATTGATCGAAAACGCGGCAGGCCGCAAGGCCGGTTAGCGCGGTCCGACCCCAGACGCACCACGCGCTACCGCGTGGTGCGCTTTTGCTTTATGAATTCCGGAGTGGCAACACCATGATGAACCTTTATTCCGGCACGACCGATCCCTTCAGTCACCGCTGCCGGATCGTGCTGTTCGAAAAGGGCATGGATTTCGAAGTCATCGACGTCGATCTCTACAACAAGCCCGAAGACATCGCCGTCATCAATCCCTACAACCGCGTGCCGGTGCTGGTGGATCGCGACCTCGTGCTCTACGAGTCCAACATCATCAACGAGTACATCGACGAGCGCTTCCCGCATCCGCAGCTGATGCCGCCCGACCCGATCATGCGCGCTCGTGCACGTCAGTTGCTGCATACCTTCGAGCAGGAGTTGTTCACCCACCTCGAGGCGCTCGAGGCCGGGCAGAAGGGTGTCGACAAGGTGCGCACCCATGTGCGTGACCACCTGACTCAGCTCGCGCCGGTGTTCACCAAGCAGAAGTTCATGCTGGGTGACGAGTTCTCGATGCTTGACGTCGCGATCGCGCCGCTGCTGTGGCGCCTCGAGCACTACGGTATCGAGCTGCCCAAGGCTGCAGCGCCGTTGATGAAATACGCCGAGCGCATTTTCAGCCGCCAGGGCTTCATTGACGCACTGACCCCGTCCGAGAAGGTCATGCGCCGCTGAGCGGGCCGGGGCGGGCCCCCAGTGGCGCAGCCCCGATCAACGGAGTGAAGATGAGCATCGTTTCGACCAAGCCGTATCTGCTGCGCGCAATCTGGCAGTGGTGCATCGACCAGGGTTTCACGCCCTATATCGCAACTGCCGTTGACGAGCACACGCGTGTTCCGCCCGGTTACGCCCGCGATGGCCAGATCGTGTTGAATCTCGCCCCTGACGCCACGGGCCAACTGCAGATGGAGAACGACTTCATCAGCTTCCAGGCGCGCTTCGGTGGTGTTGCACACTCGCTGGTCATTCCTGTCGCCAACGTGATCGCCATCTATGCGCGGGAGAACGGGCAGGGCATGGCCTTCGAGCCCGAGCTCGAAGAGGATGCGGCCGGCCTCGAGGATGAGGCTGTCGACGGCGAAGAAGCTGCCGGCACGGAGGCCGTGGTCGAAGACATGGGCGACGCGGCGGCACAGGCCCGCGCCGAAGCTGCAGATGGCGCCGGCGATGCCTCTCCACGCCCGCCGCGCGGCAGTCATCTCAAGCTGGTCAAGTGAGGAGCATGCCGTGACAGGTCTGGTTTGGAGCGAAGCGCTCGAGAACAAGCTCGAGCCGATGGACGCCACGCACCGCGAGTTCGTGGCGTGCTACAACGCGGTAGTCGAGGCGGCGCCCGAGCAGTTGCTGGCGGCCTTCGATGCGCTCATCGCGCACACCGAAGAGCACTTTGCGCTCGAGAACGGGTGGATGGAAGCCGTTGACTTTCCGGGTTGCCATCGCGCCGAGCACGATCGCGTGCTTGCAGTCATGTACGACATCCGCAAGCGCGTCGCGGGGGGCGACACCTTCTTCTTCAAACGCCTGGTCGAGGAGTTGCCGGCCTGGTTCCGCAATCATGTCGACGGCATGGATGCCGCGCTCGCATTCCATTTGCAGAGCGTAGGGTTCGACTTCGAGGCTGGCGTGCTGCCTGCGCTCGCCGAGGGCGAGCAGCGCGGTGAAGGCTGTGCGTGCGCCAGCCTCAGTGCGGAGTCCGCATGCCAGCCGGAGACTGCGCGTAGCCCGGCCTGTTCGGGCTGACCAGGGCACTCTGCTGGCGTATTCCCTGCGCGTTACAGTTCATCGCGACGCGGTTTTCAGGTCTTGCGGCCGTCGCGGAAAGGAAAGTCGAGCGCGGGCTGCCGTCCGCTCATGAGTTCGGCCAGGGCTGCGGCGGAGCCGCAGGCCAGCGTCCAGCCCAGCGTTCCGTGCCCGGTGTTGAACCACAGCCGATCGTGCCGGCCGCGGCCGATCACCGGAACATTGCCGGGTGTTGCCGGCCTCAGCCCGGCCCAGGCTTCGGCCTCGGCGATGTCGATTGCACCCGGGAAGCGGGTGCGCGCCCAGTCGAGGATTCCCGCTACGCGTTCCGGCCTGATCCTCGTATCGAACCCATTGAGTTCCGCCGTGCCTGCGATGCGCAGTCGATCGCCGAGTCGCGAGCAGACGATGCGGCGGGATTCGTCGGTCAGGCTCACGCTGGGCGCGCGGCTCGGGTCGACCACCGGTGCCGTGATCGAGTAGCCCTTTACCGGATAGATCGGTAGCTTTTCGTCCAGCGGTGCGAGCAGACGCGGGCCGTAGCTGCCCAGGCAGACAACGAAGGCGTCGGCATGCAGCAGATGCAACTCGCCGCGCGTGTCGCGGATTTCGACGGCCTCGACGCTCTCCCTCCTGGTTGCCGCAGCGCTCAGGATGCGCGTGATCTCGCACCCCCAGTGCATGCGTGCCCCAGCGCTCGACAGGCGCAGGGCAAGCATCTGGGTGAAGAGGTGGGCGTCGCCCGACTCGTCGCCTGGCGCATACAGCCCGCCTGCCAGCGAGTCCGCCTGTGCCGCGAGTGCGGGCTCGATGCGCAGGCATTCGGCTTTGGTGCAGACCCGGGCTGCGATGCCGAAGTGCGTGAGTTCCTGCACCCGCCTGCCGGCCTGGGAGAACTCTGCCGGGCTGTGAAACAGATGCAGGATGCCGCGTTCGAGGTGTTCGTAGTGCAGGTCGAGTTCCGCGCGCAGGGCGCGCAGGCGCTCGCCGCTCCAGCGCGCCAGGTGCGCGATCGCAGCCGTATTCCGGCGTGTCCGCCAGGGCAGGCATTCGAGCAGAAAGCGCGCCCCCCACTGCCACTGGGCCGGGTCGGTGGTGGGGCGGAACATCAGGGGCGCATCGTCACGGCCGAGCCAGCGCAGCACTTGCAGCGGTGCACCCGGGTTGGCCCAGGGCTCCGGGTGGCTGATCGAGATCTGGCCGCCGTTCGCGTAACTGGTCTCGAGCGCTGCCGCGGGTTGGCGGTCGACGATGCTGACGTCGAACCCGGCCTGGTGCAGATACCAGGCTGTGGTGACGCCGGAGAGGCCGGCACCGAGGACCAGGACATGCATGGGTGGGGCGTGCGCCTTCTGTTGAGGGCCGGGGATGGGTTCCGGGGCTGCGATCATACCCCCGCGCTTCAGCGCGCGGAACCGCTTGCCGGCAGTGCTATGGGCATTTACCCCGTGCGCTGCCGGCGTGGAACCGCGATAATCCACGCCTGTCCGTCTATCGAGTCGATTGGAGTTCCTTCATGCGCCGTGTCACCCTTACCCAGTTCCTGATCGAGCAGCAGCGTGCAGGTCGCATCAGCCCCGATCTGCGTCTGCTGATCGAGGTTGTTGCGCGTGCGGTCAAGGCCATCAGCGTCAACGTATCCAAGGGGGCGCTCGCCGGCGTGCTCGGCGAGGCCGGTACCGACAACGTGCAGGGCGAGGCGCAGAAGAAGCTCGACGTGATCGCCAACGAGATCCTGCTGCAGGCCAATGAGTGGGGTGGCCACCTTGCGGCCATGGCCTCGGAAGAGGTCGAGACCGTGCACCAGATTCCGTTCGACTATCCCAAAGGTGGTTTCCTGCTGCTGTTCGATCCGCTCGACGGCTCCTCGAACATCGACGTGAATATCTCCGTGGGCACGATCTTCTCGGTGCTGCGCAACCCCGCGGGCGGCAGCGAGCCGACCGAGGCCAACTTCCTGCAACCGGGCAGCGAGCAGGTCGCTGCAGGTTATGCGGTGTATGGCCCGTCGACCCAGTTGGTTCTCACCGTCGGTAATGGTGTGCATGGCTTCACCCTCGATCGCGAGATGGGTAGCTTCGTATATACCCAGCCGTTCATGACCATCCCGGTCGACACCCAGGAGTTCGCCATCAACGCATCCAATGCGCGCTTCTGGGAGCAGCCGGTGAAGCGCTACGTGGATGAGATGCAGGCGGGCAAGGGCGGCCCGCTCGGCAAGGACTACAACATGCGCTGGGTGGCGTCGATGGTCGCCGACGTCCATCGCATCCTGACCCGTGGCGGCATCTTCATGTACCCAATGGATGAGAAGTGCCGTGCAAAGGGGGGCAAGCTGCGTCTCATGTACGAGGCCAACCCGATGGCGATGCTGGTCGAGCAGGCTGGCGGCGCAGCCTCTACCGGTCGTGAGCGCATCATGGACCTCAAGCCCACCGAACTGCACCAGCGCGTGCCGGTGATCCTGGGCTCGAAGAACGAAGTCGAGCGCGTTGTCTCCTATCACCTCGAGGCTTGAGCCGGGTGGGTCGGATGCGGTGCTTGGTGCGGGTTGCCGCTGTGCTTGGGGGGCTGGCGCTGCTCCCCGTGCCCGGCGCGTATGCGCAGCAGGCACTGGCGGTCGGCCTGGATGCGCCCGATGCCGTCAAGCCCTTGCTCGAGCGTCACGTTCGCCTGCTGCGTCGTGCAGACCTTGTCGTTCCCGAGGCGGACGCCGACCGCGCGGCGATGACACGGCGGACGCGCCGTGAGGTCGCCGAGTTGCTTGCCACCGAGGGCTACTTCAGCCCGCGTGTCCGCATCGACCGCAGCGCGGCCGGGCAGTGGGTAATTCAGGTCGAACCCGGGCCGCGTACCACGATTGCGGCGGTCAACATCGAGTTCGAGGGCGAGCTTGCCGCGCCCGGCGCCACTGCGGAGCTTGAGCGTCTCCAGGACCTGCGTTCGCGTTGGTCCCTGCCGGTGGGCGACGCCTTCACTCAGGGCGCGTGGGACGGCGCGAAGCAGCAGCTCCTCGATGCCGTAAGCGCGCGTCGCTACGCCGCCGCCCGCATCGTTCGCAGCCGTGCCGAGATCGATCCCGAGGCCGCAACGGCAAGGCTCAGCGTGACGCTCGACAGCGGGCCGGCCTTCTACCTCGGTGCTCTCGAGGTCGAGGGGCTTGAGCACCTGCCGGCCGACCTCGTTCAGCGCTACAGCCTTTTGCGACCGGGTACGCCATACGACCGCGAAGCGCTTCTGGCTTTCCAGACCGGCTTGCAGAATACGCCGCACTTTGGCTCGGTGATCGTCGACATCGAGCGCGACCCCGCATTGGCTGCAGCAGTACCGATACGGGTGCAGGTGACCGAGGCGCTGCCGAAGTACGTTGGTTTCGGGGCGGGTTTTTCCACCAACACCGGGGCGCGCGTCGAGACCACCTATCGCGACTCCAACCTGCGTGGCCGTGGCTGGGAGTTCGCCACCGGCCTGCGTGTCGAGCAGCGCCGCCAGGCGCTGTACGCCGACGTGTTCCTGCCGCCTAGGGGGCGGCATCGCGACAGTTTCGGCGCGCTCGTCGAGCGCAGTGATCTCGAGAACCTCGTCGTCACCTCGCAAGCCGTGGGCGCGACCCGCAGTGCAACCCGTGGCGACATCGAAACCCAGTTGGCGCTGCGCTTGCAGCACGAGAACATCGCGCCCGCTGGTGCGCCGCAGCGTTCCAACAACACCCTTACCGCAAACTGGACATGGGTGAAGCGGGCGGTTGATGACCTGCTCGACCCCACCCGTGGCTATGTATTCGAGTACCAGGTTGGCGGTGGTACCGCGATCGCCTTGGCCGAGCAGGACTTCGTCCGCTTGTATTCGCGCTTCGTTCGCTATCAGCCGGTGCGCGGCAGCGATGTCTTCATCCTGCGCGCCGAGGCGGGCATGACGGTTGCAGACAGCCGTGAGGGTATCCCGCAGGACTTCCTTTTCCGCACCGGTGGCGCGCAGACCGTGCGCGGCTACGACTACCAGAGCCTCGGCGTCAGGGAGGGCAGCGCCACCGTCGGTGGCCGCTTCCTCGCAGCGGCGAGTGCAGAGTATGTGCACTGGTTCAAGCCGCAGTGGGGGGGCGCCGTATTCGTGGATGCAGGTGATGCCGCGGATACGCGCGACGACTTCGACCTACGCGTCGGTTATGGCGTTGGAGCGCGCTGGCGCAGCCCGGCCGGGCCGCTCGCAATCGACCTCGCATGGGGCCACCAGGCGCGCAGCCTGCGTTTGCACTTCGGCGTCGCCATCGCGTTTTGAGTACACCTTCACCGCGAGCGGTGGAGTGTGTGTGCAGAACAGCGCCACAGCATGCAGGCTGCGCTTCAGCCATGGCGCAGTGCGGGTAGCGTGCTCACTGTCCAGCCGCGCGCTTCCAGCGCAGTGCGCAGCAGCCGTGCGCTATCCACCGCGCCCAGGGTGTCGCCATGTACGCAGATGCTGTCCATCGTCGCCGGCAGGACCTTGCCGTTCTGGCTGACTACGGCGCCGGCGTCGAGCATGCGCAGCACGTGGGAGACGAGCTGCTCAGGGTCATGGATGACGGCGCCCGGCTGACCGCGTGGCACCAGGGTGGCATTGTCGGTGTAAGCGCGGTCGGCAAAGATCTCGCCAGCGACCTGAAGACCTGCACGCTGGCCGGCGAAGTACAGCTCGGACAACACGGGGGCGAGCAGAATGAGCTGTGGGTCGATGGCGCTCACCGCACGCGCCACCGCGTCAGCGAGCGCTGCATCCTCGCAGGCCTGGTTGTTCAGCGCGCCATGTGGCTTGACGTGTGTGACGCGCCCGCCTTCGGCCGCGGCCAAGCCGGCGAGCGCGCCAACCTGGTAGATGATCATGGCTTCGAGTTCGGCCGGCGCCATCTTCATCGGCCGGCGGCCGAAGCCCTGCAGATCGGGGTAGGCGGGATGGGCGCCCAGGCTGACCCCGGCGGCAAGCGCACAACGCACGGTGTGGCGCATCACGACCGGGTCACCGGCGTGAAATCCGCAGGCGATGTTGGCCGAGCGCACCACCTGCAGTAGTGCCTCGTCCTCGCCCATCGTCCAGGCGCCGAAGGATTCGCCGAGGTCGGCGTTCAGATTGATGGTCTTGTTCATGTGCAAGTCTCCTTAGGCAGGGGCGGCTCTGAGGTTCAATACAGCGGCCGGTATTCGGGGCCGAGCGCATGAACGACGCCGTCGACCAGATTGCTGCTGTACAGCGCCACCAGGTCCACGCCGTCGGCAGGCAGAGGGCGGATCGAGGCGATCAATGCCCGGGTCTCGGCCTCTGTCGCGCGCGCGACCCGTGCCCCTTCGGTGGCAGTAACGGCGGCAAAGCGCAGCGTCTGTCCGGGGCGCAGTGCGGCGAGTCGGCCGAGGTCGGCGGTGATCACGGTGGCGATCTTCGGATAGCCGCCTGCGGTCTGGGCGTCGGCGAGCAGTACGATCGGCTGGCCGGCGCCGGGCACCTGGATGGAGCCGGGCACGGTGGCGTCGGACACAATTTCTGCGGCGCCGGCATGCTCGAGGCGCGCGCCTTCGAGGCGGATGCCCATGCGGTCGGCTTCCGCGCTGATGCGGTAGTTGCCGCTGACCAGCGTCGCCAGCGCATCGGTGCCGAAATGGTCGGCCTGCGGGCCGGGCACCACGCGGATCGGGCGCGTGTCGGCGGCGGGCGCTTGGGCGAGCACGCGGTCAAGGCCTCGGGTCTCGTCAGTGGCTGGGGCCAGGGCCAGGCGTGTGCCGGTGGTCAGCGCGCGGCCGCTGCCGTTTGCCCCGCCGAGGCCAGCGCGTACATAGGTCGAGGCACTGCCCATCACCGCTGCAACATCGAGCCCTGCGACCGCGACCATGGCAATGCGGCCGTTGTCCATCTTGCGGATGCGCAGCGCCTCACCTGCAGCCAGCGTCAGCGAGCGCCAGGGGGCGAGCTGCCGGCGTCCACCGGTGTCATCGATCTCCACCACCGCGTCGCCCGCGACCGCCAGCTTCACCGCGCCGCCGTGTGCCACGACATGCAGCCCGCCATCGAAGCACTCGATCACCGGTGCGTACTCGGGGCGGCCGGCCAGAGCGTTGGCGATGCGCATCAGTCGGCGATCGAGTACGCCCGCCCAGGGCACGCCGATGCGACGGAAGCCGCGCCGGCCGTCGTCCTGGATCGAGGCGAAGGCGCCCGGTGAGACGATCTCGAGTTCGGTTCTGGCGTTCATGCTGCAGCCTCGCTGGCGCTGCTGGCATCGGCGACGCACCACTGCATCGGGTCGATCTCGCCGCGGCGTAGCCCGGCTTCGAGTGCGCGGTATTCGTCCGCGCTGACGGGGACGAAGCGCACCTTGTCGCCGGCGGCGAGCAGTGAGGGCGATGCGCGGCGGGCGTCGAACAGCGGCACGGGGCAGCGTCCGAGCAGGTGCCAGCCGCCGGGGCTTTCCCAAGGATAGATGGCGGTAAGGCCGGTTGCGATCGCCACGCTGCCGGCGGGAACACGCACGCGGGGCTGGCTGCGCCGTGGCAGGTGCAGGCGCTCGGCCAGATCACCCATGAAGGGAAAGCCAGGCAGGAATCCCAGCATGTAAACCAGGTACTCGGTGCCGCTGTGCAGCGCCACCACCTCGGCGGCGTCGATGCCGAGCGTGCTCGTCACTTCGGCGAGGTCGGGTGCGGCCTCGCCCTCGTAGCAGACGGGCAGCTGCCAGTGGCGGCCGTCCGTGGGTGTGCAGTGCTCGACAGCGTCGATCAGCGGCTGCAGCGCTGGGAGCAGGGTGTCGCGGTCGGTGACGAGCGGGTCGAAGAACACCGTCAGCGAGCGGAAGGTGGGCATGGACTCGATCACGCCCGGCAGCCCGCCGCCATGTTGCAAGCGCAGGATGGCGGCGTCCAGGGCGTTCACGGCGGCGAGCAGGGCGGGGTCGATGACGTTGCCGAACTCGATGGTCAGCGCGGCGTCGCCGGCGTCGAGGATGCGGTGGCTCACTGGCGCGCTCCGGCTTACAGGGACGATGTCGATGCCGCACGGGCCGCTTGGTCGTAGCGGCCGGACAGGGTGCGCAGCAGACGGGCGAGTTCGCCGATCTGGGCGTTGTCTTCCGGTGTGCCGGTGAATCCGGGCATCAGGCAATCCTCGCGTACATCGCGATATGCCATGCACACATCGTGCCCTTGCTCGGTAAGCGAGAAGAAGGCTTCCTTGCCACGCCTGGCACTCTTTACCAGGCCGAGACCGGCCAGCTTGCGCAGTGAGTAGGAAACCACGTGGGTGTCCTCAATGTTGAGCACGAAAGCGATGTCACCGAGGCGCTTCTCGATGTCGCGGTGGGCAACGTGGTGCAGGACCAGCACGTCGGTCGGCGTCATGTCCTTGACGCCGGCAGCCGTCATGCACCGAGTCATCCAGCGCGCAAAGGCGTGCCACGCAATGATCAGGCCGAACTCGAACTCGGACAGTTCGGGCGACTTGGATGACACCAGGTGTTGGGAAGACACGATGCGGTTGGCCTCACTCATGACAGTCTCCGGGGCAGTGGTGGGATGGGTGTTCAGGGATTGAAGGTATTTCGAGTGCGTTATAAATATGTTTCGTTAAAAAAACGTATACGTTTTGTTGACAAGATAACCATAAAATCTCTATCGTGCAATAACGGTGGCTTATGGATTGCAGGTTGCCGCCTAATCACCAGCCTCTCGGGGCGCTTGCCCTCCCATACTCAGGAGTAGATGCCATGACTTTCTCGCACCCTTTGCTAAAGGCGATCACCGCTTCAATGCTTGGGCTCGGCATTGCCGCTGCTGCTCAGGCTCAGACCGTCTGGGACATGCCCACGCCTTACCCGGCCAGCAACTTCCACACCGAGAACATCCAGCAGTTCGCCAACGAGGTCGCCGAGGCCACCGGCGGCAAGCTCAAGATCACCGTCCACGCAAACGGGTCGCTGTTCAAGGCCAACGAGATCAAGCGCGCGGTGCAGGGCGGTCAGGCGCAGATCGGTGAGGTGATCATCTCCGGCCTGGCCAACGAGGATGCGCTCTATGCGCTCGACACCGTGCCCTTCCTCGCCACCGGCTACGAGGACTCGAGGAAGCTGTGGCAGGTGTCGAAGGAGGCGGTCGAGGCGCGCCTGGCGAAGAACGGCCTGAAGATCCTGTATTCGGTGGCGTGGCCGCCGCAGGGGCTGTACTCGAAGACCGAACTGAACACGATCGGCGACCTCAAGGGCATGAAGATCCGCTCCTACAGCCCGACCGTGGCACGCATGATCCAGCTCATGGGTGGCCAGCCCGTGACCGTGCAGGCCGCCGACCTCACTCAGGCGCTGTCGACCGGCGTGGTGTCGGCCAACCTGACCTCCTCGGCCACCGGCTATGACACCAAGAGCTGGGAGCAGCTCAGCCACTACTACGACATCCAGGCCTGGCTGCCGAAGAACATCGTGTTCGTCTCGCAGAAGGCCTTCGATGCGCTCGACCAGCCCGCGCGCGACGCCTTGCTCAAGGCGGCTGCCGCTGCCGAGGAGCGCGGCTGGAAGGTCTCGGAAGAGAAGACCGCGTGGTACATCGATCAGCTCAGGACCAACGGCATGAAGGTGGAGCCTGCGCCCGCCGCGCTGCAGGCCGACCTGCTCAAGATCGGCGAGCAGATGGCGGCCGAATGGGCCGAGAAGGCAGGCCCCGATGGCCAGGCCATCCTCGACGCCTACCACAAGCTGAAGTAAGTCCGTGCCGTCGCCGGGGGCCGCACGTGCGGCCCCCGGCCTTTCCGGAGACCGCCATGAGAGCATTCCTTGATTCGCTGTACCGTCTGTCCGGTGCCCTCGCCGCCGTCGGCATGATCTTCACGCTGGTGATGGTCGCCGCCGGCGTATTCACCCGGCCTTTCAACATCTACCTGCCGGGTACCGATGACTACGCGGGCTATGCGATGGCGGCCTGCGGCTTCCTCGCGCTTGCCTACACCTTCAAGCACGGCGAGCACATTCGCGTGAGCCTGGTTATCGAGCGCCTCGGGCCGGGCATGCGGCGCGTGGCGGAGTGGTTCGCGCACGGCGCCGGCGTGGTGGTGGCGTCAATGCTCGCCTGGTATGCGGTACGCCTGGCCTGGCAGTCGCATGAATTCGAGGAGATCTCGCAGGGCATCGACGCCACGCCGCTGTGGATCCCGCAGCTGTCGATGGCGATCGGGTCGGTGATCCTGCTGATCGCCGTGGTCGACGACTTCATTCAGGTCAGCCTCGGGCGCGAGCCGCAGCGCCTGGCCAAGGCCAGCGCCGAAGAAATGGCGCACATGGAATAAGGGGCCATCATGGAACTCACCGCTGCACTCGTTCTCATCGGCCTGATGGTGCTGCTGCTCGCCGGCGGCCTTTGGATCGGCCTCTCCCTGATGGCCATCGGCATCCTCGGCATGCTCGGCTTCACCACCCGCGCCCCCGGCGACGGCATGGCCGTTGCCATCTGGAGCCACGGCTCGAGCTGGACACTGACCGCGCTGCCGCTTTTCCTGTGGATGGGCGAAATCCTGTTCCGAACCCGGCTGTCGCAGGAGATGTTCAAGGGCCTGTCGCCCTGGCTCGAGCGCCTGCCCGGCCGGCTGCTGCACACCAACGTGATCGGCTGCACGCTGTTTGCGGCGGTGTCGGGCTCGTCGGCGGCGACCTGCGCCACCATCGGCAAGATTGCGATGCCCGAGCTCAGCCGCCGCGGCTATCCCGAGTCCATGGTGCTGGGCACCCTGGCCGGCGCGGGTACGCTCGGGCTGCTGATCCCGCCTTCGATCATCATGATCGTGTATGGCGTGGCGGCCGATGTTTCGATCTCCAAGCTCTTCATCGGGGGCGTGCTGCCGGGCATCCTGCTCGCGTCCTTGTTCATGGGCTGGGTGGTGATCTGGTCGCTGATGAACCGCGACAAGATCCCGCCGGCGGACCTCAAGACCAGCTTCATGCAGAAGCTCGCCGCGTCGAGAAACCTGATCCCGGTGGTACTGCTGATCGCCGGCGTGCTCGGCTCGATCTATTCGGGTATCGCCACCGCCACCGAGGCGGCGGCGATAGGCGTGATTGGCAGCCTGATCATCGCCGCAGCGCAGAAGTCGCTGACCCGCGAGAGCTTCATTGCCGGCCTCATGGGCGCCACCCGGCTGTACTGCATGATCGCGCTCATCCTCGCCGGCTCGGCCTTCCTGACCCTGGCGATGGGCTACATCGGCCTGCCGCGCCATCTGGCTGAGTGGATCGGCACGCTCAACCTCACGCCCGGCATGCTGCTGTTCGCCCTTGCGATCTTCTTCGTGCTGCTCGGCTGCTTCCTCGACGGCATCTCGATCATCGTGCTGACGATGGCGGTGCTGCTGCCGACGATCCAGGCGGCGGGCATCGATCCGCTGTGGTTCGGCGTTTTCGTGATCGTGGTCGTGGAGATGGCGCAGATCACTCCGCCGGTAGGCTTCAACCTGTTCGTGCTGCAGGCGCTGTCAGGCAAGCAGATCAGCACCATCGCCTGCTACGCGCTGCCATACTTCCTGCTGATGGTGCTGGCGCTGATCCTGCTCTATGTCTTTCCCGGGTTGGTGACGTGGCTTCCCGGGCAGATGATGGGGTAGCGGGTCGTGCGCCGCTGAGGGTCTTGACCTGAGCCCAGCCGATTGCTCCGAGGTTGCCGGATAAATGCGGGTGGCGATGAAGAGCCTCCGGTTGAGCAGCCTGGTTTCAAGGTCGAGAATGCCGCTCGTGAGTCTATGAGCATTTGCGTCCCTGGCGGAATTGAAGCAAGGCCACTTTCCAGACCGGAGTTTCACCATGTCCATCAGCGTGCTCGACCTTTTCAAGGTGGGTATCGGCCCGTCCAGTTCGCACACCGTCGGCCCCATGCGTGCCGCCCACGATTTCGTCGCAGCGCTCGGGGGCCGTGGGCTGGTGGATGCGGTGACGCGGATCGAGGTGAAACTCTACGGCTCCCTGTCGGCGACGGGTGTCGGTCATGGCACCGACCGGGCCGTGGTTGCAGGCCTCATGGGGGCTCGCCCGGACGAGGTTGATCCCGATTTCCTGGTTGATGCGGTGGATGCCGTAAGTATCGATGGCGTATTGCCGTTGCCCGGTGGGGGTGAGCTGGCATTCGACTGGGCGCGCGACATGCGCCTGCTGCCCGTGAGCTTGCCCTACCACCCGAACGCGATGCGCCTGGCGGCCTACGGCGAGGCCGGCCTCCTGCATGAGAACACCTATTACTCAGTCGGTGGCGGCTTTGTGATCGACGAGGCACAAGCCCAGGCAGGTGACTTGGCGGCGGAGGAACTGGCGCTGCCTTACCCTTTCGCCACCGCGTCCGAGTTGCTCGCGCAGTGTCGCCGCCATGGTCTGCGCATCAGTCAGCTGATGCTCGCCAACGAGGGCGCCTGGCGCAACGAGGATGATACGCGGCAGGCACTGCAGCGTATCTGGGCGGTGATGCAGGCCTGCGTGGCACGGGGCATGCGCCATGAGGGCGTGTTGCCAGGCGGGCTCAATGTGCGGCGCCGCGCTCCGGACCTGCATCGCACGCTCAGCGCACGGGCGGCGGGCCGCAACCTGATCAGCGACACGATGGCAGCGCTCGACTGGGTCAATCTGTTCGCGCTGGCAGTCAATGAGGAAAATGCCGGCGGTGGTTGCGTGGTCACCGCGCCTACCAACGGGGCAGCTGGCATCATCCCTGCCGTGCTGCACTACTACATGAAGTTCATGCCGGGCAGCAGTACGCGCGACGTGGAGGACTTCCTGCTTGCGGCGGCGGCCGTGGGCGTGCTTTGCAAGACGAACGCCTCGATCTCGGGCGCGGAGGTCGGCTGCCAGGGCGAGGTCGGTTCGGCCTGTGCGATGGCTGCTGCGGGCTTGACCGAGGTGCTGGGCGGCAGCCCCGAGCAGGTCGAGAATGCGGCCGAGATCGGCCTCGAGCACAACCTCGGCCTGACCTGCGACCCGATCGGCGGTCTTGTGCAGGTGCCCTGCATCGAGCGCAACGCGATGGCCTCGGTGAAGGCCATCAACGCCGCCCAACTTGCCCTGCGCGGCGACGGCGCACACACGGTCTCGCTCGATCAGGCGATC
Organism: Thauera mechernichensis; assembly: GCF_029588855.1. Classification (NCBI taxonomy): domain Bacteria; kingdom Pseudomonadati; phylum Pseudomonadota; class Betaproteobacteria; order Rhodocyclales; family Zoogloeaceae; genus Thauera; species Thauera mechernichensis. Next base: position 23,329 of record NZ_JARQZE010000025.1, read on the forward strand.
CGCACCATGCGCGATACCGGTCGCGACATGCTCGACAAGTACAAAGAGACCTCGCGCGGCGGCCTGGCGGTGAGCTTCCCCGAGTGCTGAACAATGCTGTGCTGGCCGAGTTCTGGTGTAGAGGCAGGGAGCCTGCGCCGCATGAGCGATGCTGCCGAACAAATAGTTTCGGCCTCCCACCCTTGAAATCCATTGGGGCCGTCCCTATTATTAGCACTCGTTGGCGGTGAGTGCTAACACGTGGCGGCGATCAGTCGCACCCGTTGGTGCTCGAGCCACTGCAGATTCACCCGCGGGCTTTGCCCGCGGATCAATCAACCCAAACAGTTGAACCGTAACAAGGAGAGAACTCGATGAAGATTCGTCCCCTGCACGATCGCGTGATCGTCAAGCGTCTGGAAGCCGAGCGCAAGACCGCCAGCGGCATCGTGATCCCGGACAGCGCCGGCGAGAAGCCCGATCAGGGCGAAGTCCTGGCTGTCGGCAACGGCAAGATCCTGGACGACGGCAAGGTGCGTCCGATGGCCGTCAAGGTGGGCGACAAGGTGCTGTTCGGCAAGTATGCCGGCCAGACCGTGAAGGTCGAAGGCGAAGAGCTCCTCGTGATGCGCGAGGAAGACATCATGGGCGTGGTCGAGGCCTGAGCCTCCTGCAAGCCCCTGCAACGCTAATCGAAACAATTCAGGAGTTCTGAAGAATGGCAGCTAAAGAAGTCAAGTTTGGTGATTCCGCCCGCGAGCGCATGGTCGCCGGCATCAATATCCTGGCCAACGCGGTCAAGGTGACCCTGGGCCCGAAGGGTCGCAACGTGGTGCTCGAGCGCTCCTTCGGCGCCCCCACCGTGACCAAGGACGGCGTCTCCGTCGCCAAGGAAATCGAGTTGAAGGACAAGTTCGAGAACATGGGCGCACAGATGGTCAAGGAAGTTGCTTCCAAGACCTCGGACATCGCTGGTGACGGCACCACCACCGCCACCGTGCTGGCCCAGTCGATCGTGCGCGAAGGCATGAAGTACGTCGCCGCCGGCATGAACCCGATGGACCTGAAGCGCGGCATCGACAAGGCTGTCGTGGCCACCATCGAAGAGCTGAAGAAGCTGTCGAAGCCGTGCTCGACCAACAAGGAAATCGCCCAGGTCGGCTCGATCTCGGCCAACTCCGACAGCGACATCGGCGACATCATTGCCCGCGCCATGGACAAGGTCGGCAAGGAAGGCGTGATCACCGTCGAGGACGGCAAGTCGCTGCAGAACGAGCTCGACGTCGTCGAGGGCATGCAGTTCGACCGCGGCTACCTGTCGCCCTATTTCATCAACAACCCGGACAAGCAGGTTGCCATTCTCGAGCAGCCCTTCGTCCTGCTCTTCGACAAGAAGATCTCCAACATCCGTGACCTGCTGCCGGTGCTCGAGCAGGTTGCCAAGGCCGGTCGTCCGCTGCTGATCATCGCCGAAGACGTCGAGGGCGAAGCCCTGGCCACCCTGGTGGTGAACAACATCCGCGGCATCCTCAAGACCTGCGCCGTCAAGGCTCCGGGCTTCGGCGACCGTCGCAAGGCCATGCTGGAAGACATCGCCATCCTCACCGGCGGCCAGGTCATCGCCGAAGAAGTCGGCCTGACCCTCGAAAAGGCGACCCTGGACGACCTCGGCCAGGCCTCCCGCATCGAGATCGGCAAGGAAAACACCATCATCATCGACGGCGCCGGCCAGGCCGAGCGCATCGAAGCCCGCGTCAAGCAGATCCGCGTGCAGATCGAGGAAGCGACCTCGGACTACGACCGCGAGAAGCTGCAGGAGCGCGTCGCCAAGCTGGCGGGTGGTGTTGCGGTGATCAAGGTCGGCGCTGCCACCGAAGTCGAGATGAAGGAGAAGAAGGCCCGCGTCGAAGACGCCCTGCACGCCACCCGCGCTGCAGTGGAAGAGGGCATCGTCCCCGGCGGCGGTGTGGCGCTGCTGCGTGCCCGTGCTGCACTGGGCGAGCTGAAGGGCGACAACCACGACCAGGACGCCGGCATCAAGATCGTGCTGCGCGCGATGGAGCAGCCGCTGCGCGAGATCGTCGCCAACGCCGGTGACGAGCCGAGCGTGGTGGTGAACAAGGTGGTCGAGGGTTCGGGCAACTACGGCTTCAACGCCGCCACCGGCGAGTACGGCGACATGGTCGAGATGGGCGTGCTGGACCCGACCAAGGTCACCCGCACCGCGCTGCAGAACGCCGCGTCCGTCGCTGGCCTGATGCTGACCACCGACTGCATGGTCGGCGAGCTGGCAGAAGACAAGCCGGCCGGTGGCATGCCCGACATGGGCGGCATGGGTGGCATGGGCGGCATGGGCATGGGCATGTAAGTGCCTGCCTGCGACCCGGCATGCCCGGGTCGCGCCCGCAGTAACGCAGACGGCTCCGCTCAGGCGGGGCCGTCTGCGTTTACGCAGGGCCGAAGACGCAGGCGAGAGCATGCATCGCCGCGCACGAAGCCGCGCGAAGCGTGGGATAATCCATAGGTTTGGTAGGGAGAAAGGTCGGCGGGGAGTGAGCTGGCGCAGTGGCCGCCCGCTCCCCGGAGCCGCCAGCGCGCTAGCGCTGGCGGCTCCCAAGGCCGAGCAAAAGGAGAACAGCGGGCCAACTGTATGAAGGTCCGCTTACAAATCACTTACAGCCTGGACACTATGCGGATTCTGCTGGCTGAAGACGACCCGGTGATTGCCGATGGCATCTGTCGCGCGTTGCGGCGTGGCGGCTATGCAGTCGATCATGTGGCCGACGGCGCCGAGGCCGATGCGGCGGTTTCCACCCAGGGCTATGACCTGCTGATCCTCGACCTTGGTCTGCCGCGCATGAACGGCATCGACGTCCTGAAGCGCCTGCGGGCGCGCAAATCGGCGCAGCCGGTGCTGATCCTGACGGCCCAGGACGGTGTCGATGATCGTGTGCGCGGACTCGACGCCGGTGCGGACGACTACCTTACCAAGCCATTCGCCCTGCCCGAGCTCGAGGCGCGCGTGCGCGCGCTGACGCGGCGCGGTACCGGGCAGCCGCGCTGCATCGAGATCGGCCAGCTCAGCTACGACCAGGCCGATCGCGTGGTGAAGGTCGGCGGTCAGATGATCGACCTGTCGGCGCGCGAAATCGGCTTGCTCGAGGTCTTCCTGCTGCGGGTCGGTCGCCTGGTGAGCAAGGACCAGCTCGTCGACCACCTGTGCGGCTGGGGCGAGGAGGTGTCGAGCAATGCAATCGAAGTGTATGTGCACCGCTTGCGCAAGAAGCTCGAGGACAGCGGCGTGCGCATCGTGACCGTGCGCGGTCTGGGGTACTGTCTGGAAAACCCCGATGCTGCCCCTGCGGCGAAAGCCTGAGAAGGCGGGCGCGGCGCGCAAGACTGCGCCCCCAAACTCGCTTTTCGGTGAGATCCTCGACTGGATGCTCGCGCCGCTGCTTTTCCTGTGGCCGATCTCCATCATCGTCACCCATAACGTGGCGGACAGTATCGCCAATCAGCCCTACGACCTCGCGCTCGCCGACAGTGTGAGGGCGTTGGCGCGCTTCGTCGTCATCGATGAGGGGCGTGCCGTTGTCAACTTTCCGGCGCCACCGCGCGCCTTGTTTCGTGCCGATCAGGACGACGCGGTTTATTACCAGGTGGCGGATTGGCGTGGCGTGACCGTCAGCGGCGACCCCGAGATCCTCCCGGCTCCCTTGCCCGTTTCCATCGACGGCGAGCAGATCTTCTTTCGTGACGAGCTGATCCACGGCGAAGATGTGCGTATCGCCTACCGCTTCCTGCGCCTTGATCCCGCGCGGCCCGAGCTGCTTGTGGTAGTGCAGGTGGCTGAAACGCGCAACAAGCGTACGGATCTGGCCTCGCGAGTGGTCACGGGGGTGCTGTTGCCTCAGTTCGCGATCATCCCGCTCGCGGTGATCCTCGTCTGGGTCGGCCTCAGTCGCGGCATTGCGCCGCTCAACCGGCTGCAGAGCCTGATCCGGCGCCGCCGGCCGACCGACCTGTCACCGGTCGCGCCCGGCAGCGTCCCGGAAGAGGTTCGTCCCTTGATCGTCGCCTTCAACGACATGATGGTCCGCCTCGAAGAGAACCTGCAGGCACAGCAACGCTTCATTGCTGACGCAGCGCACCAGATGCGCACGCCACTGACCGGTCTGAAGATGCAGGCCGACCTCGCGCTGCACGAGACCGACCCCGTGCAGTTGCGGGAGTCGCTCACGCGTATTGCAGAAAGTACCGACCGCGCTGCCCACTTGATCAACCAGCTTTTGTCGCTGGCGCGCGCCGAGGCAAGCTTCGAGAAGCTCTATACCGTGGAGCCGGTCAGTCTCGATGCAGTGGTGCGGGAGGTGGCGCTCGAGCTTTACCCGCGCGCTCAGGTCAAGCAGATCGACCTCGGCGTCGAGGCCGGCGACACCGAACTGGTGATCGAGGGTAACCCCGTCCTGCTGCGTGAGATGGTCAAGAACCTTGTCGACAACGCGGTCAAATACACCCCGCACGGCGGACGGGTGACGGCGCGCACCCGCTTTGCGGGATCGCCGATCCTGGAGGTGGAGGACACCGGACCGGGAATCCCCGATGTCGACCGCGAGCGCGTGTTCGAGCGCTTCTACCGTGTGCTCGGCAGCGGCGTGGATGGCTCCGGCCTGGGCTTGCCGATCGTGCGCGAGATTGCCGAGTTGCATCGCGCCACGGTGACGCTGGATGCCAATCCGGCCGGGCAGGGCACGCTGGCGCGGGTGGTTTTCCCGCGCAGCAATCTGCAGCCGCCACCGATCGTGCAGGGCGATCATGATCCGCTGGGTTGAGGCCTTGTGCCACGCCCGAGGTCTTCCCTCGAGCGTGCATCCAGCACGTCGCGCATTTGCATTGAATTAGGCTTTGACATCGGAAAAGATTTCACTATAATGGCGTCCTCGTTGGCCAGTTAGCTCAGTTGGTAGAGCAGCGGATTGAAAATCCGCGTGTCCGTGGTTCGATTCCGCGACTGGCCACCACGATTCCCAGAGCGGGCCGACACTTGTGTCGGCCCGTTTGCTTTCCGGGCTGGAATTTCGGGTCAGAAGTGGCTGATTCTGCTCAAGTTTTACGCTTGTTTCGCGGTGCTATAATGCGCCACGCCCGAAAACCCGGTTTCCGCATGCAACTCTTCGCCCTTGGCCTGAACCATCACACCGCGCCGCTCGCCATCCGTGAGCGCGTGGCGTTCCAGCCCGAGCGGCTGGATCAGGCTCTGCACGATCTGACGCATGCCGATTCGGTGCGCGAGGCGGCGATCCTGTCTACCTGCAACCGCACCGAGCTCTACTTCGCGGCCGAGCAGCCTCAGCACGCGGCCGACTGGCTGGCGCGCTTTCACAGCGTGCCCTTGCCGGAAGTGTCGCCCTACCTGTATTCCTACCCGCAGCGCGACGCCATTCGCCACGTCTTTCGCGTCGCCAGCGGGCTCGATTCCATGGTCATCGGCGAGCCGCAGATCCTCGGCCAGGTCAAGGATGCCGCGCGCCACGCCGAAGAGGCGGGCACCATGGGCGTGCTGCTGCACAAGCTGTTCCAGAACACTTTTGCGGTGGCCAAGGAGGTGCGCTCGACCACCGCGATCGGGGCCAACACGGTGTCGATGGCCGCCGCCGCCGTGCACCTGACCGAGCGCATCTTCGAGCGGGTGTCCGACCAGCATGTGCTGTTCATCGGCGCAGGCGAGATGATCGAGCTCTGCGCTGCGCATTTCGGCGGGGCAAAGCCCAAGTCCATGACCGTGGCCAATCGCACCGAGGAGCGCGCGCGTGCGCTGGCTTCGCGCTTTGGTGCCCAGACCATGCGCATCGAGCAGATTGCCGACGCGCTGCCGCGCTTCGACGTGGTCGTGTCCTGTACGGCCGCGCCCTTGCCGATCGTCGGCCTGGGCATGGTCGAGCGCGCGGTCAAGGCGCGCCGCCACCGCCCGATGGTGATGGTCGATCTCGCCGTGCCGCGCGACATCGAGCCCGAGATTGCCGGGCTCGATGACATCTTCCTGTACACCGTCGACGACCTCGCCCAGGTCGTCGAGGCCGGGATGGAGTCACGCCAGCAGGCGGTGATCGAGGCCGAGCAGATCATCGACACGCGTGTCGACGGTTTCCTCAGCTGGATGGCCAATCGTGACGCGGTGCCGGTGATCCGCGCGCTGCGCGACCATGCGGAGTCCTTGCGCCGCAGCGAGCTCGAACGTGCCATGCGCCTGCTTGCCAAGGGTGAGGATCCACACAAGGTGCTCGATGCGCTGTCGCAGGGTCTGACCAACAAGCTCATGCACGGGCCCACCCGTTTCCTCAACCAGGCTGAAGGCGAGCACAAGGCCGAAGCCGGCCGCGTCGTGCGCGATCTTTTCAGCCTGCCCCGCGACCTCCATCGCGATCAACACTAGGCCCATCGGCATACGCCGGGCCGCCCGCAGGGGCGGTGCAGGCGCATGTCGCTCATCACGATGAAGCAGAGCATCCGCGACAAACTCGAACACCTTGCCAGCCGGCTCGAGGAGCTCGACCGTGCGCTCGCGGCAGAAGATGCTGCGCGTGACATGAACGTCTTTCGCGAGCTTTCGCGCGAGCGTGCAGAGATCGAGCCGGTGGTTGCGCTGTATCGCGACTACCTTCAGGCTGAAGCGGACTGCGCCACCGCGCGCGAGCTGATCGCCGAGCCCGAGATGCGCGAGCTTGGCGAGCTGGAGTTGGAGGCCGGGCTGGCGCGCATCGGCGAACTCGATGGCGAGTTGCAGCGCGCCTTGCTGCCGCGCGACCCCAACGACGAGCGCAACCTCTTCCTCGAGATCCGTGCAGGCACGGGTGGCGATGAGGCCGCCTTGTTCGCTGGCGACCTGCTGCGCATGTACACACGCTACGCAGAGCGCCAGCGCTGGAGAGTGGAGATCGTGTCGGCGAGCGAGTCCGACTTGGGGGGTTACAAGGAGGTCATCGCGCGCGTGGTCGGCGCGGGGGCGTATTCCAGACTCAAGTTCGAATCCGGCGGTCATCGCGTGCAACGCATCCCGGTCACCGAGACGCAGGGGCGGATTCACACCTCGGCGTGCACGGTGGCGGTGCTGCCCGAGGCGGATGAGGTCGAGGCCGTCGACATCAATCCTGCAGACCTGCGCATCGACACCTTCCGTGCCTCTGGCGCGGGCGGCCAGCACATCAACAAGACCGATTCGGCGGTGCGTATCACCCATCTGCCGACCGGGATCGTCGTCGAGTGCCAGGACGACCGTTCGCAGCACCGCAACAAGGCGCAGGCGATGGCTGTGCTGGCGGCGCGTCTGTATGACGCCAAGGTGCGTGCGCAGCAGAGCGCCGAGGCTGCGCAGCGCAAGAGCCTGGTCGGAAGTGGCGACCGCTCTGAACGCATCCGCACCTACAATTTTCCTCAGGGGCGTGTCACCGATCATCGCATCAACCTCACCCTCTACAAGCTCGATGCGGTGATGCAGGGCGAACTCGACGAGATCGTCGCTGCGCTGACGCTGGAGCACCAGGCGGCGCTGCTCGCAGCGCTGGCGGACGACTGATGGGCGAGGAGCGTTCGGGGGTGCCGGTGGCCGGTGTCGATATCGCTGGTGCGCTCGCCTGGGCGCGCGCGCGCATCGATATGCTCGATGCGCGAGTGCTGCTGCGCCATGTGCTGCAATGCCCTGCGGCGCGCCTGGTGGCTTGGCCCGAGCAGCGTCTCGAGGCTGCCGATTGGGCGGAGTACCGTGCGCTCGTCGAGCGCCGCTGCGCGGGCGAGCCGGTGGCCTACCTGACAGGCAGTCGCGAATTCTACGGTCGCGAGTTCCTGGTCACGCCCGCGGTGCTGATCCCGCGTCCGGACACCGAATTGTTGGTCGAGCTGGCGCTGGCGCACTTCGCCGGACAGCGCGGCGCGCGCGTACTTGACATGGGTACGGGTAGTGGTGCGCTGGCCGTCACGCTCGCGCTCGAGCTCGACGGGGCGGATGTCGTTGCCCTCGACCGTTCGCGCGAAGCCTTGTGGGTGGCGATGGCCAATGCCGCCCGCCTCGGTGCCAGCGTGTCCTTCGTTCAAAGCGACTGGTTTGCCGCCCTGGGCGATGAGCGCTTCGAGCTCATTGTTTCCAACCCACCCTATATCGCCGCTGCCGATCCGCACCTCGAGCAGGGCGACGTGCGCTTCGAGCCGCGCAGCGCGCTGGCTGCCGGCCCGCAGGGGCTGGACGACCTTGCCGAGATCGTCGCCGGGGCGCCAGCGCGTCTCGTGCCGGGCGGCTGGCTTTTCCTCGAGCACGGCTATGACCAGGCTTCCGCAGCGCGGGGCTTGCTGGCGGATGCGGGCTTCGCGCAGATTGCGTCCTGGAGGGATCTGGCCGGAATCGAGCGCGTCTCCGGTGGGCGCTGGCTGGGCAGGGGCTGAGCACCGGGTGCGTCTGCGACCGGCTTTGTGCGTCCGGCTTGACGCCTTCCGGGGCCATCCCTAGAATTTCCGACTGTTTAACTCAACTTTTGCAGGTTTTTCCATGGACATCCAGGACGTCATCCGCGAACAGGTCGCCACCAACGACGTGGTGCTTTACATGAAGGGTTCGCCCCAGTTCCCGCAGTGCGGCTTTTCGTCCACCGCGGTGCAGATCCTGAAGGCCTGTGGCGTGCGCGAGGTGCTGGCGGTCAACGTGCTCGCCGACGCCGAGATCCGCCAGGGCATCAAGGAGTTCTCCAACTGGCCCACCATCCCGCAGCTTTACATCAAGGGCGAGTTCGTCGGCGGCAGCGACATCATGCGCGAGATGTACGAGAGCGGCGAGCTGCAGCAGATGCTGAAGGATGCAGGTGTGTCCGACGCCGCCTGAGTCGTCGAGGCATGGCGTTGCTGGTAGTGTCGGTTTTTTTGACACTCTCGTTGCTCTGGTCGCAGGGCGTAGCAACAGCAGGGTAATTTATTCTTTTTGTTCAGCTGTTTGCGGGAATGGGCGTGAATCTTGCTTTACGTCTTTCGAAAAGCGCAGGAATGACAGCATTCGAATCCGTGCCGTTGTTCACGCTCGCGACTGGCGAGCTGTGATACGGTGCGGTGCGCTGACGGAGATACTTGATGAATACGCCGAACAAACCCTCAGATCCTGGTGCGGAAGCCTCCGGCCAGGTCGAATCCGTGTCCGATCCCAAGCGACGCAAGCTGACTACGGCCGGTCTTGCCGGCGCGGGTGTGCTGATGTCGCTGAGTTCCCGCTCGGCGCTCGGTACCGGCTTCGGCCAGTGTGGCTCGGAGTCGGTGTCGGCGGCAATGTCTCGGCATGGCGAGGTGTCGTCATGCGGCTGCAGCCCTGGGTTCTGGTGGCGTAGCCCGCACGGGATCATCAAGTGGAGCGATACCGACATCATTCCCGCGCACTATGGTCCCTACAAGACCTTCAATTCGGTGTTCGGGGTCATGCTTTTCAAGTCAACCTCCAACCGCAAGCTGATCGATCTGGGGCCTGGCAGCAACAAGGTCGGGGACTCCGAACTTGCGATGAGCAAGCTCAAGGGTTGTACTTCGCTCTCGGCCAGTCTGTTCCATGTGATCGCAGGCTTGCTGAATGCGTCCTTCTATGGTGATCGCTATCCTGCGCCAGGCTACCAGACCCCGGGCGCGGTGATCGCTGCACTGCAGACTGCGTTGTCGAGTCCCAGTCCTTGCAGCGCGCTCAATGCGCTCAAGAGCCATCTGGATGTGTATGACAAGTCCGGCGAGTTGTGGTGCTTCAACGGCGTCACCACAGGTGAGAAGGACTGGACTCAGAAGTACTGATTGACCACGGCCCGCCAGACCGGGGCGGTATCGCGGGCCGTGCGCACCGGCGCGCAGTTTCCCTCAGGTATAGATGACCACCTTCTTTTTGAACCCGGAAGTGCGCTGGCGTGCCTGGGCTGACGGTGTGGTGCTGTTTTCGCCACGCAGTGCCGAGACCGTAATGTTGCCTGGTGCAGCGGAGGCGCTTCTGCTTGACGCCGCGAGTGCCGAGGGTTGGTCCGCGGCAGCGGTTGGTGGCGAGGCTGAGTCCGCGCTGGTGGACGCATTGTTGCGACTTGCGGCGCTCCGGGGCCGGGATTGACGCTCGGAGCGCTTTCCCGGGTTGAATTGCAGCAAAGGCTGGCGGGCGCCGGGCTATTGTTGCCATGTGGCCCTTTCGTGGTCCGATTGCGTACGCGAAGCGCAGAGATCGTCGAAGGCTTGCAGCGTCTCTATCGAGACTTCCCCCTTCTGCCAGAGGGGGGCTTTGTCGATTTCGAGGTCGAAGTCCGTCCGCCAGGCCTGGCTCGGCGTTTCCTGCGGCCGCAGGTCGGCTTCTACTGCGATGGTCGTGCGCCTTTCAAGCCTCTGCCGCGTCATCAGGCTTTTCCGATGCTCGAGTGGGGGCTCAACTGGGTGATCTCCACCCACGCTCACGACCATCTCGTCCTGCATGCCGCTGTTCTCGAGCGTGACGGGCGCGCCCTTCTGTTGTCTGCTGATCCGGGATCGGGCAAGAGCACCTTGTGTGCAGGCCTCGTGCATGCGGGCTGGCGCCTGCTGTCGGACGAGTTGGCCTTGCTCGAGTTGTCGTCCGGGCGTGTGCGGCCGGTGGCGCGACCGATCAGCCTCAAGAATGAATCTATCGAGGTCGTGCGCGGTCTTGGCGACGAGGTCGAGCTCAGCGCAGTATGTGCCGATACGACCAAGGGCGCCGTCGCGCATATGCGCCCGCCTGCCGATAGTGTGGCGCGCAGAGCGGAGATGGCGCTGCCGGCTTGGTTGGTTTTTCCTCGCTTCACGCGCGGCGGTCAGCTCAGCGTCGAGCCGGTCGGCAAGGCGCACGCTTTCATGGAGATGGTGCGCCACGCCTTCAACTATGGCTTCCTTGGCGCCTCTGCCTTCGACGCATTGGCCGGCTTGATCGAGCGTAGCGAGACCTTTCGCGCTGGCTATGGCAGTCTGACGCAGATACTCCCCGAGATCGACCGCCTTACCGCGGCGGATCGCTCATGAGCGGGGGCGGCGTGCTCGACACGAGCCTGATTGCCGCTGTGCTTGCCGAGCCCGGGCGGGTGGCCGGCCTGGATGCGGCGGCGTGGTCGGTTCTGATCGGACAGGCCAGAAATGCCGAAATGCTCGGTCAGTTGCATGCGCGCCTTTCGTGTGCCGCCGCGCTCCATTTTGCGCCTCAGGCGGCGCGCCGCCACCTTGATCTAGCCTGGCAACTGTCCATGCGCCATCGCGAGGCCGTGCGCTGGGAGGTGCTTCACATCGCGCGTGCCCTGCGCAAGCTTGATGTTCCTGTGGTGCTGCTGAAGGGAGCCGCTTACGCCCTCGCGGACTATCCGGCGGCGGAAGGCCGCGTATTCAATGACGTTGATATCATGGTGCCGCATGCCGCGATCACCACGGTCGAGTACGCCTTGCTTGATGCGGGCTGGATTCCGCAGATCGTCAACGATTATGACCAGCGCTACTACAGGCGCTGGATGCATGAGATTCCGCCGCTTGAACACAAATCACGCGGCACTGTGCTCGACGTGCACCACACGATCGTACCGCCGACCTCCGGTGTCGTGCCTGACGCAAACGTGCTGCTCGAGCGCGCGCAGCCCCTGAACGGTCTGGAGTCCGACAGGCTGGGCATGTTCAGGGTGCTGGCGCCGGAAGACATGGTCCTGCACTCGGCCGCGCACTTGTTCTTCAATGAGTTCCACAAGGGCTTGCGCGACCTCTACGACCTGCATCGTCTGCTGACGCATTTTGGCGATGTGCCGGCGTTCTGGACGGTCCTGCGGCGCAGGGCTTGCGAGACTGGGCTGGAGCAGCCGCTGAACGATGCGCTTCAGCATTGTGCGCGGGTGTTCCATACCGCTGTGCCTGAGGTCGAGCTGGCACAAGTCGTTCGAGCGCGGTCGTGGCGCGGCGTCGGCGCGCTTCGTGACTGGATGCTGCGCCGCGCGCTTCTGCCCGATCACCCCTCGTGCGCCACATCGTCCGTCCGATTTGCGCGCTGGATGGCCTTCGTGCGCAGCCACTGGCTGCGCATGCCGCCAGGATTGCTGGCAGTTCATCTGCTCAACAAGGCCTTTCGCAGCGAGGCGTGATGCGCGGCGCACTTTGACGCCTGTCCTCAATCCCGGCGCAGCGACAGTTCCTGGTTGAGCTTGGTCGCAAGCCTCAGCGCTTCGCCCAGGTAGCCGCGCCCGAAGAGGTTGAGGTGGTTGAGCATGTGATACAGGCTGTACAGCAGCTTGCGCTGCTCGTAGTCCTCGTGCAGCGGCCAAGCCTGGCGGTAGCGCGCATAGAAGCTCGACGGGAAGCCGCCGAAAAGCTCGCTCATGGCGATATCCGACTCGCGGTCGCCGAAGTGCACCGCGGGGTCGTACGCAACCGGCGTGCCGTCTGCGAGCAGGGCTGCGTTGCCGTGCCAGAGGTCGCCGTGGACGAGGCTCTCGCGTGGACGGTAGTCGAGGAAGAGTGCGGGCACGCGTGGGAGCAGGCGTTCTCCCTGCTTCTGCAGCTCGCCGACGAAGCCGCGCTCGCGCGCAAGGGCGAACTGGGGGCGCAGGCGCTGTTCGATGAAGAACTGGGCCCAGTTCGCATTTGGCGTGTTGCGCTGGGCGCTGCGGCCGAGGAAGTTGTCGCATCGCCAGCCGAAGCTGTCGCCCGTCGTGTGATGGAGGGCAGCCAGCGCTTCGGCATAGCGGACGCCGTCGGTCGCAGAGCTCACAGCCAGCAGGTCGAGGTGCTCGAGGACGACGAAGGCGTGCTCGGCGGACTCGCCACGGGCAATGACGGCAGGCGTGCGGAACGTTGCGCTGGCTGCGATCGCGGCGAGGCCGTCTGATTCGGCGGCGAACATCGCTGCACAGGCGCGGGGCCCGACCTTGACGAAGTGGCGGCTGCCGTCGGTGCCGTAGACGGTCATCGCCTGGTGGGTGCTGCCGCCTCTGGCTGGTGTCAGTTCGGCGATGTGGAAGGCACTGCCGGTCGCGCTGCGGATTGCGTGTTCGATGTCGGGCAGGGCGGGGTGGGGCGGTGTGCTCATGGGTTTGCGATGCGTGCGCTGGCCTGGGACAGGCGGGTGGCGAGGACCTCGAGGAAGCCCTGGTAGAAATGCATGCGGCAGGTGTCGCTGGCGCGTTGCAGGGCCGCTGCGCGTATGGTGATGAGCGCCGTGTCGGTGGTCGCTTCGACCGAGGCCGAGCGTATGCCGGCAGCCGCCGAGAACACCGCCACCTCGCCGAAGCACTCGCCGGTGCTCAACACGTTGAGCAGGTGCCCGTGCTTGCGCACATGCGCCTCGCCTTCGAGCACGAAACAAACGGCGTCGCCGCGCTCCCCTTCCTTGAAAATCACCGTGCCGCTATGGGCGCGACTGAAGCGCGACAGGCCGATGACCTCCCACAGTTCGGCATCCGAGAAGCGGCGGAAGAAGTGGATCGCGCGCAGGGCCTCGAACTTCTCTGCATCGGGGACGCTGTTTGCGGCCAGGTGAACGCCATGGTTGCGGAATGCGAGCGCGAGGTCGTGCGAGAACTCGGCCCAGTCCTGGTAGCGGCGCTCGATGTCCTTCTCGGTGGCGCGACGCACGATCGCATCGAGGGCTTCGGGTACCTCGGGGCGCAGCTCCGAGGGGAGTGGCGGCGTATCGTTGGCGATGCTGTAGAGCAGGCTGTAGTTGTTGTCGTGCTCGAAGGGCAGGCGACCAGTGAGCAACTGGAACATCACCACGCCGAGCGAATAGATGTCGGTGCGGTGGTCCAGCGGCACCTCGCGCACCTGCTGTGGTGACATGTAGGCAGGCGAGCCGACGCCGGAGATCTGGGTGGTCTCGCGTGCCGTGTGCAGCGCGGCGCCGAAGTCCGAGATGCGGATGTCGGTGCCCTCCGGTTCCATCAGCAGGATGTTGGCCGGCTTGATGTCGCGATGGGTGATCCCCTGGTGAAAGGCGTAGTCGAGTGCGCGCGTGGCCTTGAAGACGATTTCTATGACGCGCTCGAAGGGGGCGAGCGTCCCTGGGGTGGTGATGGCGTCGAGTGTGCCGCCGGGTATGTAGTCCATCACCAGCCAGGCGCTGTCGTCGCCCACCATGGCGTCATGGATGCGGACGATGTGGGGGTGCTTGAGCTTGCCTGCGAAGGTGGCTTCGTTGAGAAACAGCTGGCGCAGCAGGCGGCCACGCTGCGGGTCGCTCACGATCTCGCGACGCAGGCGCTTGATGGCGACCTCGGTCTGGCGGAACGGATCCCAGGCCAGGTGGACGCTGCTGGTGGCGCCGCGGCCGATGAGGCGGCGAAGTTCGTACTTGCCGATGAACTCAGCCGTTGCCGTGTTCATCGTCGCCGCGCCGCAGCGCCCTTACGTGCCGTCATCGAGTTGCGCCGAACTCAGCCGAGCCGGTTGCGCGCGCGTGCAACGGCGGCGCGAACCTGCTCCGGCGCGGTGCCGCCAATGTGCTTGCGCGAGGCCAGCGAGCCCTCGACCGTGAGCACGCCGAACACGTCCTCGCCCAGGCGCTCGGCTGCGCCCGGCACGTGCGCCATGGCGATGCGCAGCTCGTCGAGCGAGAACTGCGGCAGGTCGCAGCCCTTGACGTCGGCTGCGCGCACCGCCAGCGCCACGGCCTCGTGCGCATCGCGGAAGGGCAGGCCCTTCTTGACCAGGTAGTCGGCGAGGTCGGTGGCGGTGGCATAGCCCTGGCAGAGCGCGCCGCGCATGGCGTCGGCCTTGACCTTGATGCCGGTGATCATGTCGGCATAGATGCGCAGGGTGTCGATGACGGTGTCGGCGGTGTCGAACAGCGGCTCCTTGTCTTCCTGGTTGTCCTTGTTGTAAGCCAGGGGCTGGCCCTTCATCAGGGTGAGCAAGGCGATCAGGCTGCCGTTGACGCGGCCGGTCTTGCCGCGCACGAGCTCGGGCACGTCGGGGTTCTTCTTCTGCGGCATGATCGAACTGCCGGTGCAGAAGCGGTCGGCGAGGTCGATGAAGCCCACGCGGGGGCTCATCCACAGGATCAGCTCCTCGGACAGGCGCGACAGGTGGGTCATCAGCAACGCCGATGCGGCGCAGAACTCGATGGCGAAGTCGCGGTCGCTGACGGCGTCGAGCGAGTTGTAGCAGACCTCGTCGAAACCCAGCTCCGCGGCCACGAACTCGCGGTCGATCGGGTAGCTGGTGCCGGCGAGCGCGGCCGAGCCCAGCGGCAGGCGGTTGGTACGCTTGCGGCAGTCGGCAAAGCGCTCGGCGTCGCGCCGGCTCATCTCGTAATACGCCATCAGGTGGTGGCCGAAGGTAACCGGCTGCGCCACCTGCAGGTGGGTGAAGCCGGGCATCGGTGTGTCGGCGTTGGCCTCGGCGACATCGAGCAGGTTCTTCTGGAACTCGGCGATCAGCGCCAGGATCTGGTCGATCGCGTCGCGCAGCCACAGGCGGATGTCGGTGGCGACCTGGTCGTTGCGGCTGCGGCCGGTGTGCAGGCGCTTGCCGGCGTCGCCCACGAGCGCGGTAAGGCGTTTCTCGATGTTGAGGTGCACGTCCTCGTCGTCGAGGTTCCAGGTGAATTCGCCACGCTCGATCTCGTCCTTGATCTGCGCCATTCCGCGCTCGATATCGGCGAGATCCTGGGCGCCGATGATGCCCTGGCGGGCGAGCATCCTGGCGTGCGCGAGCGAGCCGCGGATGTCCTGCGTCGCCATGCGCTGGTCGAAGAACACGCTGGCGGTGTAGCGCTTGACGAGTTCTGAGACGGGCTCCGTGAAGCGGCCGGACCAGGCCTTGGCGGGTTCGTTGCCGCTGGCTGCCGGCGTCGTGGTGTCTGTCATAATGGTGCCGATGAAATGAATCGGCCGGCGTATTGAAGCCGGCCCTGCGCGTGGATGTGAGGCCGTGGTCACGGCGCTCGGGAACGATGGAAATTATAAAGCAAAAGCCAGCCGGGCTTGGCCCGCCCCGCCTGCCGGATTTCCGCAATCTGGGCGTCATCCTGCGCGTGCTTGTGCTGGTGAGCCTGTTCGTCGTTCTCACCGTTGGCGTGCGTGTCGATGAGCCCGCCGAGCTGCCGGCAGCGCTAGTCTTGATGGCCGGGCAGGTGGCGCTGCCGCTGTTGCTCACCGTGCTGCTGCTCTATGGCGTGGCACCTGCATTGCTGCGCGCTGGTGCGCGTCGCGCGTGGTTTGCCGTTGTCGGCCTGGCTGTTGCTGCGGCGCTTGCGGGTGTGGCGCTGGTCGGCGGCGATGTGGTCGCCGAGGGCGCGCGCAGCGCGGTGTGGGCTGCGCTGGCCGCCATGCTGTGCCTGCTTTACCTCGACTATGTGCGCTGCCGCTATACGCCCGCACTTGCCGAGGCGCGTCTGCTTGCGCTTACCGCGCGCATCCGGCCACATTTCTTCTTCAACAGCCTCAACGGTGTGCTTGGTGTCATCCGGACCGATCCCCGTCGGGCCGAGCGCGCCCTCGAAGAGCTTGCAGACCTGTTTCGCGCGCTGATGCAGGACAACCGCGAGCAGGTGCCGCTGCGCGACGAACTGGCGCTGTGCGAGCGCTATATCGACCTCGAGCGCCTGCGTCTGGGCGAGCGCCTGCATGTGCGCTGGGAGCTTGGCGAAGGTGAGGGCGGGCGCGAGGCCTTGCTCGAAGCGCGAGTCCCGCCGCTGCTGTTGCAGCCGCTGCTGGAGAACGCGGTTTATCACGGCATCGAGCCCGCTGCACAGGCCGGTGAGGTGGTCGTGCGTCTGGCACGCCACGGCAAGGAGCTGAGGCTCGAGGTCGACAACCCGGTGTGCGATGCAGGTGGCCACCATGCCGGCAATCGCATGGCCCTCGACAACATCCGTGAGCGACTGATGCTGTTCTATGACCTCGAGGCCGGACTTGAGATCAACGACGATGGCAGGCGATACCGCGTGCGCATCCGACTGCCTTACCGTACCGGGGGTGCTTTGGGAGCATGGAACGATGAAGCCTGAGGGGGGCGGAGCAGCGCCCGCACTGCGGGTCCTGATTGTCGATGACGAAGCGCCTGCGCGCAGCCGCCTGCGCGACCTGCTCGGCGACATCGGTGCGGGGCAGCCGAGCCGGGTCGTGGGCATGGCGGCCAATGGCGTGGAGGCCTTGCGCATCCTGGAGGCCGAGCCGGCCGACGTCGTTCTCGCCGACATCCGCATGCCGGTGATGGATGGGGTGGAGCTTGCCCGCCACCTGGGCCGCCTCGACAAGCCGCCGGCGGTTATCTTCGTGACTGCTTACGACCAGTATGCGGTTCAGGCCTTCGACCTTGCGGCGGTCGATTACCTGCTCAAGCCCGTGCGCGCCGAGCGCCTGGCTGCTGCGCTGGGCAAGCTGCGCCCGCCCGCGCGTGTCGCCGACGCCACGCTGGCCGGCCTGGCGCCGGGCGAGCGGCGTCACTTCAGCGTCAGCGAGCGTGGGCGCATCCTGTTGCTGCCGGTGGCCGATGTGCTTTACCTGCGTGCCGAGCTCAAGTACGTCACAGCGCGCACGGCAGAGCGCGACTACGTGCTCGACGAATCGCTGGTCCAGCTCGAGGAGGAGTTTCCCCAGCGCTTCCTGCGCCTGCACCGCAACTGCCTGGTGGCGCGTGCGGCGGTGCTCGGTGTCGAGCGCGCCGGTGAGCAGGACGGCGAGGCCCACTGGGCGGTACTGCTCAAGGGCGTGGACGAGCGCCTGGCGGTCAGCCGCAGGCAGTGGCCTGCGGTCCGCCAGGCGCTTGGTGTGTAGGCGCGCGTCCTGTGCTGCGCCCTAGCCGCTGTTGCGCAAGCCCGCCGCGATGCCGTTGATCGAGATATGGATGCCGTTGCGGGTGCGCTCGTCGCTGCCGGCAGCGGCGGCGGCTTCGCGGTGGCGGCGCAGCAGCTCGACCTGGACGTG
>NZ_JARQZE010000026.1:0-35193 GCF_029588855.1 Thauera mechernichensis
CGGCGGCCTTCTCGATCAGGCACACCGACAGCTCCTGGCCCTTGGCCGTGGCGAGCTGTTTCAAGCGGATCGCTGCCGCCAGCCCGGCCGGGCCGCCGCCGACGATCAGCACGTCGAATTCCATCGACTCGCGTTCGATGCTCATGAAGATCCCTTCGTAAAACAGAATAGCGGTCGCACCCGGCGCGGGTGGCCCGCGGTCATGCGTTGCGCCAGTCGGGCACGACACCGTGTTCGAGCGCGAACGCCTGCGCCTGCACGGTACGGCGCTGGAAGCGGTCAGCCTCCGGCTGCGTCGCCAGCCAGCACATCACCGCGGCTGGCACCTCCGGTGGCGCCACCCCCTTGCGCATTGCCAGCACGCCTTTGTCGCCAATCGTGGCGCGCAGGGCTTCGGTGGTAACCACACCGGGGTTGATGGTGAACGCGCGGATGCCTTGCTCGCCGAACTCCGCGGCAAGCACCCCCGACAGGCGTGACACTGCCGCCTTGCCCGCCCCGTAGGCATACCCCCAGCCGCCCTTGCCGGCGGCCACCGGCGGGTCGCTCTCACCGGCACCGGAGGTGACATTGATCACCGTGCCGCCGCCGCGCGCGATCATCGCCGGCAGCAGGCACTGGGTGAGCACGACCGGCGCCATCACGTAGCCCTGGAACACCCGTTGCAGGGTCTCTCCCCCAAGCGCCATGAAGGGCAGGTTGAGGTCGCTGCCCTGATAGATGGCGTTGTTGACCAGCACGTCGACCTGCCCGTAATGGGCGAGTACGGCTGCAGCTGCGCCACGCACCGAGGCCTCGTCCAGCAGGTCCATGCGCAGCACCAGCACCTCGCGCCCGAGCGCGCGCACTGCAGCGGCGGTCGAGGCCAGGCTGCCGGCAAGGGGACGGCCCTCGGCATCGGTCAACGCATGCGCGTGTGTCTCACCCTCTTCCAGGGTGCGCGCGCTGATCGCCAGGTCGTAGCCCGCACGCGCGAAGGCGAGCGCGGTCTCGCGCCCGATCCCCCGGCTCGCGCCGGTAATGAATGCAACCTTGCTCATGATCGGACGCCGTCTCCGCTGGGTTCAGAAGCGCTCGGGGCGCGTCATCGCATCCATGCCGCCATCGACGAAGACGACGGTGCCGTGCACGAAGCTGGCCTGCGCGGATTGCAGGAAGCACGCCACGTTGGCGATCTCATCCGGCGCGCTGTTGCGTCCGATCGGTGCCACGAAGTTGCGGATCGCCTCGCCATAGCGGGCGTCGGCGCGCGAGGCGTCGAGCAGCGGCGTCTCCACTGCGCCCGGAGCCAGGACATTGAGCCGGATCCCCTTGGGGCCGAGCTCGACGGCCTTCTTGCGCGCATACACCGTGATCGCGTACTTCGAACCCGCATAGGCGGCCTGCGGCATCGCCATCGCGTCGGCCTGGGTGCGCGCGCCCGCTTCGTCATTGGCGAGCATGGCACCGACCATCGGCAGCTTGTCCATGCCCTGGTGCACCGAGGCTACCGAGCCGATCAGCAGCACGGCAGGCTTGGTGCCGCGCTCGAGCGCAGGCGCCAGGCCATCGACCAGCTCGCTCATGCCGAAATAGTTGACGCTCACGATCAGGCTGCTCGACGGCGCGGTCGGCCCCAGGCCTGCACAACAGACCAGGCCGTCGAGCTTGCCGCCGCAGGCCTCGAGCACCGCATCCACTGCGGCCTTGCGCCCCTCGGCGGACGCCAGATCGGCGACGATGTCGGCGTTCTGGCGGTCGATGCCGATGACGCGCTGGCCTGCGGCGAGGAGTTGATCGCGGATCGCGGCGCCGATGCCCGACGCGGAACCGGTAACGACAGTGACGCTCATGTGAATCTCCCTCGACCCCCGGTGGGGGAACATGTCAATGCCGCAGTATCACCAGCGCAACAACGGCCCGGCATCGTCCGCGCGGACTAAGCCCTCGCCCCCCGGCCTGCTCTAGAATCGCGCTCATCGACCGTTCCTCCAGGAAGCTTGCCATGAAGCCGCCGCAGCATCTGCTCCTCGCCCTGATGATCGGTCTCGCCACAGCGCCGATGCCGGTGCATGCAACGGAAAGCGCCGCGACAACGCAGCGCGCACAACAAGCCGCCGACAGCGGCTCGCGCGCACAGGCCCTGCTCGACCGCGCCGAACGGCACCTGGTGGACAAAGGCGATGAGGCGCTCGCCAGCTTCAGCCGCGCCGGGGAGTTCGTTGAAGGCGAACTCTACGTGTTCGCGATCGACACCCAGGGCAACTTCCTTGCCAGCGGCGGAAGCTCGATCACGCTGATCGGGCGCAACGTCACCGACCTGCAGGACAGCGAGGGGCGCAGCTTCATGCGCGAGATCCTCGATGGTGCCCGCGCGCAGGGCGCAGGTCGCGTCGAGTACCGCTGGCGCAACCCGAGCACGGGACGCAACGATCCCAAGATCGCCACCTACCGCAAGGTCGGCGAGCGCATCCTCGTGGTCGGCTACTACACCCCGTTCGCCAGCCTGGAACTGGCCAAGTCGCTGCTGTGGCGTGCCGTACACCAGTACAAGACCCAGGGCGACGCCGCCTTCGCCCGCTTCAACAGCCTCAACGGCGGCTTCGTGCAGGACGATCTCTACGTGTTCGTGATCGGTCTCGACGACGAGATCGTGTACGCCAACGGCGGCCACCCGCGCTTCGTCGGCCGCAAGGGCGGCGAGCTGGCCGACACCAACGGCAAGCGCTTCATCCGCGAAATGATCGATGTCGCCCGCGACCGGGGCGAGGGCGAAGTCGAATACACCTGGCGCAACCCGCTCACGCAGAAGGTCGAGCACAAGCGCAGCCACGTCATCCGGGTGGATAACTACCTCTTCGGCGCGGGCGCATTCACCGGCCCTGCGCGCTGAACCGGCGCCCAGGCGCCGGGTTCAGGCGATACGGCTCAAGGCGGCCACGCTGTTGAGCATGATGCGCACCAGCTCGGTCTGACGCCTGACGCCGGTCTTGGAAAAGATCGAGCGCAGATGGGCGCGCGCCGTGTTGCGACGGATGTTGAGCGCCTCGGCAGCCTCTTCCAGTGACAGGCCGTTGGCCAGCTCCATGGCGAGCGCAGTCTCTGCCGGGGTCAGGTTGAAGAGCTGCTTGGCCGCCGCCGTGCTGGCGAGCGACTTTCCGGCCGCATCGCGGATATACACCATCGCCGCGGGGTGGCCCTTGCCCTCGGCCCACTCCTGCGAGGGCACGGGCTCGACCACGATCCCCAGGCTGACCTGCCCCGAGGGGCGCGACACCGACATCGCCTGCGCCAGCGTAGGCGGACTGCCGGCGTGGCGGAGAAAGGCATTGCGGATGAGCTGCTGCAACTCGCGGTTGTCGCTCGGATAGGAGGCCTCGAGCCGCCCGCCGACCAGCTTCAGGCCATCGTTCGCAGCCACCAGCTCGCGCGCGATCAGGTTCTGCTCGAGCACCTTGCCGCTCTCGTCGAGCACGATGGTGCCGACCGACAAACGGCCGATGGCATCGGAGTACAGCGCCCCCATCGACTCGCTGCGATCGAGCAGGTTGTGCACATGCAGCGCCCGGCGCAGATGCGGCAGCAGCGCCTCGCAGCGCGCACGATCGACCGCGTCGAAGTTCTGCGCCGCCTCGCCGCGCGTGATACGAAAGCGCAGCTTGCCACCGTCGGGCGTCGAGATGTCCGCACCCATGACATGGAACACATCCTTGGGCGCGCACCAGTGCTGGAAATAGGGCATGCGCCGCCACTCAGCCTGGGTCATCAGGTCATCGACGGTGAACACCTTGTCCACCGGCTGATTGACGAAGGGCGTGCTGTCGTGGCCATAGGGCAGGTAGGTCACCCGGTCGCCGCCCTCGACCCCGACCGCGATCATGAGGCCCAGATTGCCCTCGTCGGGGCTGCGCAGGATCAGGGTGACGTAGTTCGCCTGGAACAGCGCACGCAGCATCTCCAGCGCATTCGGCCAGCCACGGCTCTCGAGCGACGCGTCGTAGAGCGCCGAGACGATGCGGTCGTAATCCGCGAGATCCAGATCAATGTTGGCCAAAACCCTATCCCTCATCGACGCAGCCGCTGCACGCGCCGCTAAGCCTGTGCGATCCCGGACGTCAGGGCCGGCACCGCCTCGAAAAGATCCGCAACCAGGCCGTAGTCGGCGACCTGGAAGATTGGCGCATCCGGATCCTTGTTGATCGCCACGATCACCTTGGAATCCTTCATGCCTGCCAGGTGCTGGATCGCACCCGAGATCCCGACCGCCACGTAGAGCCCCGGCGCCACGATCTTGCCCGTCTGGCCCACCTGGTAATCGTTGGGAACGAAACCGGCATCGACCGCCGCGCGCGACGCACCGAGCGCTGCGCCCAGCGTATCAGCAAGGGGTTCGAGCACGCGGTGATAATTCTCACCGCTGCCCAGCCCCCGACCACCGGAGACGACGATCGCCGCTGCGGCCAGCTCGGGGCGCTCGGACTTGCTCAATTCGCGGCCGACGACGCGCGACAGCGCCAGGTCCGGGCCCGCCTCGAGCGTGCTCACCACCGCGCTGCCGCCGGCAGTCGCCTGATCGAAGGCGGTGGTGCGCACGGTCAGCACATCCAGCGCCTGGTCAGACTCGACCGCTACCATGACGTTCCCGGCGTAGATGGGGCGCAGATAACGGCCCGGCGCATCGATCGCCACCACGTCGGACACCGCTGCCGCGTCGAGCAGTGCGGCCGCGCGAGGGGCGAGATTCTTGCCGAAACTGGTGGCCGGGGCAAGCACGGCCCGGTAGCCGCCCGCGCCCGCCACGCGCTGCACCAGCGCGGCGAGGTTCTCCGCCAGCGGCTCGGCATAGTGCGCAGCCTCGACCAGCAGCACCCCGCTCACACCCGCCAGCGTTGCCGCCTCGGCGGCAACCGCCGCACAACCGTGGCCGGCAACCAGGACGTCGACCTCGCCACCGAAACGGCTCGCCGCCGTCACCGTGTTGAGGGTCGCCGCAATCAGGCGGCCGTTGTCGTGTTCAGCAATGACCAGTGTCTTCATCATTCGCCTCAGATCACCTTCGCTTCGTTGCGAAGCTTGTTGAGCAGTTCCGCCACATCGGCGACCTTGATGCCGCCCTTGCGCGCGGCGGGCTCCGCGTGACGCACATGGCGCAGACGCGGCGTGATGTCGACGCCGAGTTCAGCGGCCGGCAGCACCTCGAGCGGCTTCTTCTTCGCCTTCATGATGTTGGGCAGGGTCGCGTAGCGCGGCTCGTTGAGGCGCAGGTCTGCGGTCACCACCGCCGGCAGCTTGAGCTCGAGCGTCTCGAGGCCGCCATCGATCTCGCGCGTGACCGCCACCACACCCTCACCCACCGCCACCTTCGAGGCGAAGGTGGCCTGCGGCCAGCCCATCAGCGCAGCAAGCATCTGCCCGGTCTGGTTGGCATCGTCGTCGATCGCCTGCTTGCCGCAGATCACCATCTGCGGCTGTTCGCGCCCGGCCACCGCCTGCAGCAGCCTGGCGACCGCCAGCGGCTGCAGCTCGGCGTCCGTCTCCACCAGGATGGCGCGATCTGCACCCATCGCCAGCGCACTGCGCAGGGTCTCCTGACTTGCTCCGCTACCGCAGCTCACCGCGACCACCTCGGTTGCGACACCCGCCTCGCGCAGGCGTACCGCCTCCTCGACGGCGATCTCGTCGAAGGGATTGATCGACATCTTCACGCCGGTCAGCTCGACTCCGCTCTGGTCGGACTTGACCCGTACCTTCACGTTGTAATCGACGACCCGCTTCACCGGGACAATGATCTTCAAGTCTTTCTCCTTGCTCACTTTTTGATTGCGCCCGCGCGCTCAGGCCGCAAGCGGCTCGCGGCGCAGCATGACGACATTGGCATTGAAGCTCACCACCACCTCGTCGCGCTGGTTCAGCAACTCGAAGCGCGACACCAGGATGCCCCGCTCCGGCCGGCTGGCGGGGCTGCGCTCGACATGGGTGACGCGCACTCGCAGCGTGTCGCCTGCCACGCCCGGGCGATGGAAGCGCAGGTTCTCCCAGCCACGGCCGGCGATCGACGCCGTCTCCTCGCTGGGAATGGAATGACTCAGGCGGATGGTGATCGACAGCAGATGCACGCCCGCGGCAAACAGCTGCCCGATCGGCGACCTGGCCGCCGCTGCCTCATCCACATGGGGCGGAAACGGATCCCACTCGCTCGCAAAGGCCTTGATGTTGGCGGCGCTCAGCACATAGTGCTCGGACGATTCACGCGGCACATCGAGTTCGACGTCTTCCCAATAGATCATGCGCTCACCCCTTCGGCGACCGGGTAATCGGTATAGCCGGCAGCGCCCGGCGTGTACAGCGTCCTGCGGTCGAAGCGGGCGAGCGGCAGGCCCTCGCGCAGACGGCGAACGAGATCGGGGTTGCCGATGAAGTCGCGCGCGAAGGACACGGCCTCGCCCTGCCCGGCCGCGAGCGCAGCCTCGGCCGAGGCGGCGTCGAAGCCGTCGTTGAGGATCAGGCTGCCGTCGAAGCCCGCGCGGGCGAGCGCGAAGGCATCGACGTCGGGCGACTCGGCGCGCATCACGTGGGCGTAGGCCAGGCCCATGTCCTTCACCTGGCGCAGCAGCTCGGCATGGGTGGCGACCGTGTCCTCGTCCTGAATGTCGTTGTAGCTGTTGCCGACGCGAAAGCGCAGACCGACGCGCCCGGCGCCGATGGCTGCGGCCATCGCCTGCAGGCACTCGGCCACGAAACGCACGCGATTGGCGACGCTGCCGCCATAGGCGTCGGTGCGCTGGTTGGTGCCCGAGCACATGAACTGCATCGGCAGGTAGCCGCTGGTGCAGTGCAGCTCGACGCCGTCGAAACCGGCCTCGCGGGCCTTGATCGCGGCCTGCGCATGCTCGGCCACCGCGGCGTGCACTTCTTCGGTGGACAGCGCGTGCGGCGTGTCGTAGGGCTGCATGCCGGCGCTATCGGTGAACACTTCGCCCGCGGCGCGAATCGCCGACGGTGCGACGGTGGCCACGCCCTCGCCCTTGATGTGGTGGCTGCCGATGCGGCCGCCGTGCATGACCTGCAGCACGATGCATCCGCCGCGCGCATGCACGGCGTCGGTCACCTTGCGCCAGCCGGCGATCTGCGCGGCGGTGGCGATCCCGGGCTGGCGGCAGTAGGCCTGGCCCTCGGCGCTCGGCGAGGTGCCCTCGGCGACAATCAGGCCGGCCTCGGCGCGCTGGGCGTAGTAATCGACCATCAGCTCGCCGGGCACGCCCTGCGCGTCGGCGCGGTTGCGCGTCATCGGCGCCATCACGATGCGGTTGGCGAGCTCGAGGTCGCCCAGGCGCACCGGGCTGAAAAGGCGGGAAAGCGCTGCCATGGTGGCACTCACAGCGCGGTCACCAGCACCGACGAGCGTCCGCCATCGACCGGCAGGCTCGCCCCGGTGATGTAGGACGCCTCGTCGCTGGCGAGGAACAGGATCGCGTTGGCGAGCTCCTCCGGCTGCCCCACCCGGCCCATCGGAATCAGCTTCTCGGTGTTCCTGCGCGAGGCCTCGTCAGCCAGCATGCCGGCCGTCGCCGGGGTCTCGACCACCGCGGGGATCACCACGTTGACGCGGATGCCATGCGGCGCGCCCTCGGCGGCTGCGGCGCGCGAGAAGTTGTCGATCGCCGCCTTGGCCGCCGAGTACCCGGCCATCCACGGCGTGCCGAGCTGGCCGCAGATCGACGATACGTTGACGATCGCGCCGCCCTTGCCCTTCATCAGGCGCATCGCGGTACGCGTGCCCCAGAAGGTGCCATCGACCGAGGTCGCGAAGTTCGCATGCCAGTCGGCGGTGCTCATCTCCTCGATGCTGCCCCAGGTGTAGGCCATGGCGTTGTTCACCAGCACGTCGAGGCGGCCATGGCGCTGCGCCGCCGCTTCGAGGGCGGCGGTGAAGCCCGCCTCGTCGCTGACGTCGGCAACTACAGCCTCGCCCTTGCCGCCGGCTGCGACGATCCCCGCCGCGACCTCGTCCAGTGGCTCGCGGCGGCGGCCGCACACCACCACCGTCGCGCCCTCCTGCGCAAGCCTCGACGCCGTCGCCGCACCAATCCCGCTGCCGCCGCCGGTCACGAACGCCACCTTGCCCTGCATACGAGCTGCCATGTCATCTCTCCTCACTGATGCCGCACGTCGGCTGCGGCGCACCTGCTTGACCCTTGCGGACGATCGGCGGGCTCGCGTTTCGTCCGCCTGTTGCCCAAGGGTAGGAAAAGCCCCCCGCCACGCCATCGTCCGATGAGACTAGCGACAATGGACGAGAGCGGCCGGAGGCGTGCGTTGACGAACGAGGGGCGGCGAGCAAAACGCCCGCCGCCCCTCACTGCTGCACTCGCGTGATCAGAGACCTGCGCGCCGCGCGGCCTCGGGCCCGAAATCGCGCTCGCTGAGCTTGCCGGTGTTCAGCGTGTAGCCGTTGCGCTGCTCGTTGACGAGGTTGAACGCCAGGTAGGTCCCGGTCTGCAGATCGTGGTAGAGGCCCACGCCTGCCTGCCAGGTGTTGGCTTCATAGGCGTAGAAGTAGTTCATCATCGAAGTACGCCACAGCCCGCCGCGGGCATCGTAGTTCTCGGCCATCTTCATCAGCCAGCTGTCCTCATCGACGTACATGACGCGCTTGCCGTAGAGGTGGCGATAGCCTTCCTTGAGCGTCCCCTCCAGCACCCACACGCGATGCAGCTCGTAGCGCATGTAGTCGGGGTTGATGTGGCCGGGCTTGAGCAAATCCGCGTACTTCACATCCGGCGAATGCAGCCGGTAGGTGTTGTAGGGAATATAGAGCTCGCGCTTGCCGACGATCTTCCAGTCGTAGCGCTCAGGCGTGCCGTTGAAGAGGCGCACCTCATCCACCGTGATCGAGCCACCCGTGCCCGGGAAGGACATGTCGAAGCCATAGCCGGGCGACTGGCGGACACGGCGGGTGCCCGGGTCGTAGCGCCAGCTCTGGCGCGGCGCGGCCTTGTGGTTCCAGAACTCCATGCCGGTGTTGATCTCGCCCTTGTCGCGCTCGGGCAGCAGGGTCTCGTTCATGTAGTAGGACGATTGCCGGCCCTCGGCGGTGCTGGTGCGCTTGCCCGGCTCCAGGTGCGGCGCAAGGTTGCGCGACTTCACCCGCCCCCAGTTAACCTTGCCGTCGGCGAGCACGTAGGCGTTGTCGGAAATCAACTCCTCGGTAAAGGGCCGATAGGTGAAGATCGACGAGGTCCACAGCAGCTCGAGCCCCGTCTTGGGGAAGGGGAACAGGATGCCGCCGGTGGTCGCAATGACGCCCTCCCCGCCATCCACCAGTTCCGCATTGGCGGCGTTCTCGCGCGTGACGTCGCACACTGCGTCCGGGAAGCGGAAGTCGCGCCGGCTCTGGTACACCGGCATGCGGAAGGTCTGCGGGTATTTCTGGAACAGCGCCTTCTGGCCGTCCGACAGGCGGTCGGCATACTGCGCCATGTTCTCCGCGGTGATGACGAAGAGCGGCTTGTCGTCCGCATAGGGGTCGATCGGGTGGCTGCCCGTGCCCTTGAAATCCACATGCGGCGGCACACCCAGCCACTTCCCGCTCCACTCGGGGATGCTGCCGTCGGCATTCCCCGCACGCTCGGCGCCGACGCAGGTCAGGTCCTTGCCAAGGCGGGCGATTTCCTCCGCCGTGGCGTGCGCCTGAAGATCGGGCGCCTGCAGCAGCGCGGTCGCAGCGACGGTAAAGAGGAGTCCCTTGATCGTTACGTTCATTGTCGTGAGCCTCTGATGTTCAGAAGGTGTACTTCGCGTTGAAGGACACGTAGTCGCGGTCGGCCATCGTGCGCTGCTGCTTCACGCTGGGCGAGCCGAGGTAGTTCACCCAGGTGATGCCGAGCGCGAGGTTGCCGAGGTACTTGAAGTCCGCACCCAGGGTCAGGCGCTTCTCGTCACGCCCCATGCCCGAATAGGCGCTGCCTTGCACGTTCTGCGTCCAGATCGCGCGCGTGCTCAGGTCCCAGCCGCTGAAGATGCTCGGGTAGTCGAAGATGGCGCCCAGGCCGACCAGGGTCGAACCGCGCGTCTGGCCGTCGTAGACGTACTTCGACGAGGTATCGACCGCGACGCCCCCCATGCTGATGGTCAGGGGATCCACACCCATGATGCGCTGATGCACGATCTCGCCCATCAGCGTGGTCTGGTGCGCGAGCTTGCTCGGCCCGAGGATGTAGAGCGCGTTGGCGTTGCCCTGCAGGTAGCTGCCGCGTGCGGGCGAGCCGTTCTCCAGATAGACCGGCGCGCCGTCGCGGTAGCTCAGGTCGCCACCGAACTGGACCGAGTCGCCGATCTTGCTGCTGACGCTGATGCCCGTCAGCCTGATGTCGTCGAAATAGGCCAGCTTGTAGTAGGGCGTGCTGCCCGGCGAAGCCTCGCGACCGAAACGCGAGAACGACGAGTACTGCGTATCGCCGGTGAAGTCGAACAGCATCGCGCCAATGCGGTCGTGGTAGCGGTAGTGGAACACCCCCACCTCGAGCGCATCGCTGAGCTGGTAACGCAGGCCCACGCCCCACTGTCCGGAATCCTTGGGCTTGATCTCGCCGGCGAAATTCGCCACCGCAAAGCTGTTGTCGGGCAGGCTCGAGATCACACCTGGCGCAAGGCGCAGGAACTCCGCCCCAGGCCCGAAGACATCACTGCCGAAGAAGTCCCCGACCGGGTTGAGGCGGGTCTCTTCCCACTTGTACTGGTAATAGCCGGTCAGGCTGAGCGCATCGGTCAGCGTCAGGCTCGCCGACAGCTGTCCGACCGGCAGGTAGGACTCCTTGGCCTCCGTGCCCGGCACGTTGAACTTGGTCGCATCGACCGGCAGCTGGCCCTGGCTGATGTTGGGCCAGAACAGGCTCTCGCCCCAGGCCACGACGTGGCGGCCGAGCTTGACCGACAGGTACTGGTCGTTGCCGACCACCCAGTTGCCGTAAACAAAGGCATCGAGCAGCTGCGCGTCCTGGCCGCTGCGTTCGCGCGTCTTGCGCACGAACTGGTTGGCAGGGCCGATCTTGTTGACCGTGTCCGGCGAGTCATTGTCGTTGCTGCTGCGGTAGACGCCATCGTAGAAGATGTTGCCACGCAACATGGCGCCGACGTTGTCATGCCTGAGGCGGAGTTCGCCCAGGGCGCTGGCGCGGTTGTTAACCAGCGCACCGCGCTTGAAGTTGCGCGTGGCGTCGTCGCTGTTGAGGTCGTTCAGGTACTCCGCGGCCGGACGCGACGTTCGCGCTGAAGCCGTGTAGGACAGCGTCAGCGACGAATCGAGCGTGGTCTCGTCGCCCAGATAGATGGTCTGCGCCGCATGGGCGCCGCTGCCGATGAAGGCGATCGCGAGCGGCAGCGTCCGAAACGCCAAGCCACGCAGCGACCCTGCACCCTTGCGGGCAGGTGCCGAAAGTCTCATACCCTTGCTCCTTTCTTCGAGTTTTATTTCGTGTGGATAGGCAAGCCGCGACGCAGCGCGCCGGGCAGGCCAAAGGCTGCCCGCGGGTCATGCCCTAGGCATCACCCATTCGGACTAGCGAGCCGATGGAGACGGCGACCGTCCGGCCCGGAAGCCGTTGAATCGGGTAAGTCGGGGCGGCGTGCAGCGGGCGACGCTGCTGATTCAGCCCGGGAATCGCACGCGCAGTCGCTCGGTGGTGGGCAGCGCCTGGCAGCTCAGGGTCCAGCGCTTGGCGAGATCCTTGGCATCGAGCACCTCGTTGTGGCGCAGGTGCACCTCGCCCTCGACCACCTGGCACATGCACGATGCACACATGCCGGCCTGGCAGGAATGCGGCGCGTTGATGCCGGCCTTGAGCGCGGCGTCGAGCAGGGTCTCGGTGCCGGCCACGTCCAGCACATGCACCTCGCCATCGAGCTCGAGCTCGACCGTTGCGCGCTCGACCGCCGCGGCCGGTGCGGGTGCCGCCGCATTGATGGCGGCGACATCCTCTTCGTCGGGCAGCGACACGAAGCGCTCGACGTGCACGCGCTCGGCCGCCATGCCGGCTTTGTCGAGCGCCGACACCATGGCGTCCATGAACAGGCCCGGGCCGCAGATGAAGGCCTCGCCCTGGGACCACGGCCGCGCCAGCTCGGCCAGCTGCGCCACCGACGGCACGCCCTGCACCGAATCGAGCCAGTGCACGACCTGCAGCCGCGCCGGGTGCGCGGCGGCAAGCGCGTTGAGTTCTTCGCGGAAGATCACCGAGCGCTCGTCGCGGTTGGCATAGAGCAGGCCGATGCGGCCCTGGCCGTGCGCCAGCGCCGAGCGCAGGATGGAGAACACCGGCGTGATGCCGCTACCGCCGGCGCAGAGCAGGAAATCGCCCTGCAGGGAGGCCGGCGTGAACACGCCGGCCGGCGCCATCACCTCGAGCGTGTCGCCCGGTCGCACGCGATCGCACACCCAGTTCGAGCCGCGCCCGCCCTGCACGCGCTTGACCGTCACGCGCAAGGTCTCGTCCAGCGTGGGCGCGCTCGACATCGAGTAGCAACGCGGCAGATGACGGCCCAGCACCGGCAGGCGCAAGGTCAGGAACTGGCCGGGCCGGTACCTGAAGGTCTCGGCCAGCTCGGGCGGCACCGCGAAGACGATCGACTTCGCGTCGTGCGTCTCCTCGACAACCGCCTGGACCTTGAGGGGGTGGTAGCGCTGGGCTGTCATCTTGCGTCCTTTTCCGTGCGCGGCGGACCGTCAGATGTAGGGGTCGGCGTTGGGCAGACCCAGCATCACCGCACCGTGCGCACGCGCATAGGTGTCGGTGTTGTTGGCGATGTGGCCGCGCGCCTGGTGGATGTCGCGGAACACGCGCTCGATCGGGTTGCTCTTGTAGGTCCCGGAGGCCGCACACGCACGCATCAGCTCGCTGGCCGCCGCGGCGCACTGCTTGGGCACCTGCGAGGCCTGGGCGCGCTGCATCAGGCGCTCCTCCACCGGCATGCGCTCGCCGGTCTTGGCGCATTCGACGATGCGCGCGTAGTTGCGGAACAGCACCAGCTTGAGCTGATCGGTGGTCATCATCGCCTCCGACACCGCCTGCTGGGCATTGACGTCCTCGGCGGTCTTCGCGCCGTGCTTGCCCACGTGAGCCGCAGCCCGCTCGCGGAAACTCGCGATCGCACCGTCGAGCGCGCCGATGCAGGCCGACGACACCGCACGCTGGAAGACCTGGGTGAAGGGGATCTTGTAGATCCAGCCAGGGTTGGTCTGACGCCCGGGGCAGCCGGCGTCGCTATGGTCGTTGGTGCGGTGCGTGCGGTGCTCGGGCACGAAGCAGCCATCGACCACGATGTCGTGACTGCCGGTCGCGCGCAGACCGAGTACGTCCCAGTTCTTCTCGACGCGGAAATCGGCCTTCGGCAGCAGGAAGGTAGCGTGCTCCAGCGCGCCGGAACCGTCCTTCTTCGGCAGCAGGCCGCCGAGGAAGATCCATTCGCAGTGCTCCACGCCGCTCGAAAAGCCCCAGCGTCCCGAGAAACGGTAGCCACCGTCGACCGCCTCGGCCTTGCCGGTGGGCATGTAGGTCGACGCAATCAGCACGCCGGTGTCCTTCGCCCACACGTCCTGCTGCGCCTGCTCGGGGAAGAGCGGCAGCTGCCAGTTGTGCACGCCGATCACGCCGTAGATCCAGGCGGTGGACATGCAGCCCTCGGCGAGCGCCATCTGCACGCGGTAGAACACCCGCGGGTCGAGCTCGTAGCCGCCGAAGCGCCGCGGCTGCAGGACGCGGAAGAGGCCCGCCTCCTTCATCTCCTGCACGGTCTCGACCGGCACCATGCCCTCCGCCTCGGCGGCACGGGCGCGCTCGGCCAACCGCGGCGCCATGGCGCGCGCACGCTCCACCAGCTCGACCGCTTCCGGCGTCATGTAGTCTTCGGCCAGAATGCCGAGAATGTGATCCTTGCCAACTGCGCCCATCTTCGTATCCTCCGAGATCGACCACCAGGCTGGTGGTTCAAGGTGCGTCACGTGTTGCGATGGACGGAATTTTCCATAGCCGGCAAGCCCCATCATCGTCCGGACGGACTAACGTAAATGACTGAGCGCAAAGACCAAGGCCGCGCAGCAAGCGGGTTTCCGCCATGTTGCGCCGCGATAGGCCGAAGCGGCGCCAGGCGCTGCAGCCGCAGTATTCCGCGATAACCCTTTTGGACGATGCCCCCGCACCCGGGCGGGCCGAACATTGCCCACACTGCGCCATCCACTACGGGTGACGCACCCTGAATCGAAGAGGAGACACCTACATGCGAGCACCCGTTGGCTTCGCCATGGTCCTGATCGTCGCCGCCGCGGGCTTCCATGCATTCTCGCCACGCACCGCCGTCACCCCGCCCGCCATCGCAACACCGGTCGGCAACATGCAGCTCACCAGTGTCCAGCAGACCTCGGCGGGCCTCATCGTCGCCGGCGAGCTCGGCCACATCCTGCTGTCCACCGATCAAGGGCAGAGCTGGCAGCCGGCCCAGCGCTCGGTCAACCGCCAGGCCCTGATCACGCGCCTGAGCTTTGCCAGCGCGGACGAAGGCCTCGCGCTCGGCCACGAGGGCTGGATCCTGCGCACCCGCGACGGCGGCCGGACCTGGACCGAAGTCAACTTCGACGCCAGCAATGGTGAGCCGCTGATGGACGCCGCCCGCCTGCCTTCCGGAGACTGGCTGGTGGTTGGCGCCTTCGGCCGCGTGCTGCGCTCGACCGACGGCGGCGACAGCTGGGCAGAGGAAGTCATCGACGGCCTCACCGACTGGCATCTCAACACCATCGTCTCCTCCGCAGACGCAGGCAAATGGCTGATCGTGGGCGAGGCCGGCACCCTGCTGCGCTCGCTCGACGGCGCACGGAGCTGGGAGGTCGTCGAGCCCTTCTACAACGGCTCGCTCTACGGCGCCCTGCACCTGGGCGGCAGCACCTGGGTGAGCTACGGCATGCGCGGCCACGTCTTCCACAGCGAGGACGACGGCGCAACCTGGCAGGAAGCCCGGCTGCCCGCACCGATCTCGGTCTACAGCCATGCGCTTACCGCCGATGGCACCCTGCTGCTGGTCGGCCAGGGCGGTCTGGTGCTGGCCAGCACCGACCAGGGGCGCAATTTCAGCGTCAACTACCGTATCCCGCAGGGCAACCTCACCGACATCGCATTGCTGCCCGACGGCCAGGCCGTCATGACCAGCGACGAAGGCCTGGAGATCCGCCAGCTCACCGCCTCGACCCCGGCGCCCGGCTCCAACCTCAACCTCAGCAAGACCGAAAGCGGAGAATCCTGATGAGCGACACCGCAACCCGCAGCCGACTCGACGGGATGATCGACGTCGCCGCCCTCATGATCATCCGCTGGCGCAAGGCGCTGGGGCTACTCTTCATCGGCCTCACCCTGGCGCTGGCCTATTCGGCGACCAACCTGCGTCTGGACCCCGGCTTCAACAAGCTGATCCCGCACAAGCACGAGTTCATGTCCGCCTTCCTGCAGTATTCGGACACCTTCTCCGGCGCCAACCGCATCATGGTCAGCGTGCGCTGGAAGGGCGAGGGCGACATCTACAACGCCGAGTTCATGAAGACCCTGCGCGAGGTAACCGACGAGGTCTTCTTCACGCCGGGCGTCAACCGCGCCAGCGTGCGCTCGCTGTTTACGCCCAACGTGCGCTACATCGAGGTCACCGAGGAAGGCTTCACCGGCGACGTGGTCATCCCCGCCCGCTTCGAGGCCGACGCGGCCAGCCTCGCCCAGGTGCGCAACAACGTCGCCAAGTCCGGCGAGATCGGCCGCCTGGTCGCCAACGACCTGCGCGCCGCGCTGGTCCGCGCCGACCTGCTCGAGTTCAGCCCCGAGACCGGCGAGCGCCTCGACTACGCCGACGTCGCCGCCAAGCTGGAGGCCATCCGCGCCCGCTTCGAGAGCGCCAACCCCGACATCGAGCTCAACATCGTCGGCTTCGCCAAGGTCATCGGCGACGTCATGGACGGCCTGTTCACCGTGCTCGCCTTCTTCGGCATCGCCTTCCTGATCACCGCCTTCCTGCTCGGCGCCTACTCGCGCTCGGCCAAGCTCGTCGTGACCGTGCTGGTGATCGCGCTGATGCCGGTGGTGTGGCTGCTCGGCCTGCTGCCGCCGCTGGGCTACGGCATCGACCCGATGTCGGTGCTGGTGCCCTTCCTGATCTTCTCGATCGCGGTCTCGCACGCCATCCAGATGACCAACGGCTGGGAGCAGGAACTGCTCAAGGGGCACAACTCGTCCGAGGCGGCGGAACACGCTTTCCGCAAGCTGGTGATTCCCGGCTCGATGGCGCTGGTCACCACCGCGCTCGGCTTCATGGTGATGATGCTGATCGACATCCCCATCCTGCACGAGCTCGGGGTTACCGCCTGCCTGGGCGTGGTCCTGATGCTGCTGACCAACCTGATCTTCCTGCCCATCGTCCTCTCCCACCTCAAGCTCGAACGCTTCGCGCTGGCGCACCCGATCGCCGATACCCACAGCGACCACAGCCGCCACAAGTTCTGGTGGACGCTGTCGGCACTGGCCCAGCCGCGCCCCGCACTGGCCAGCTTTGCGGTGATGCTGGTGCTGCTGGCGGGCGGCACGCACATGGCTCGCCAGGTGCAGACCGGCGATATCGGCGCCGGCGTGCCCGAGCTCCATGAGGACTCGCGCTACAACCTGGACAACGCGCAGATCCTCTCGAGCTACTCCATCGGCATGGATGTGCTGTCGGTGTTCGTCGAAACCGAAGGCTTCGAAGAGGCCTGCCTCAACTGGGAGGTCATGAATGCCGTCGAGCGCTTCGACCTGCGCATGCGCGGCGTCGAGGGCGTGCAGTCGGTGGAAACGGTTGCCCGCCGCGCCAAGATCTTTGCCTCCGGCAACAACGAGGCCAACCCGCGCTGGGCCGCACTGCAGCGCTCGGAAGCGGCGCTGCGCACCGGCGCCCGTGCCGCCAGCCCCGAGCAAGGCCTCAACACGGCCGGTTGCCAGACCATCCATCTGGTGGTTTACCTGACCGACCATGAAGCCGTGACGCTGCGCACCGTCACCGACGAGGTGCTCCGCTTCATCGCCGAGGACAGCACGCCCAACCTGCGCTTCCGCCTCGCCGGGGGCAATGCCGGCGTGGCTGTTGCCACCAACGAGGCGGTCGACCGCGCCCAGGTGCAGATGCTGGCCTCGATCTACGGCGCCATCATCCTGATCTGTCTGCTCACCTTCCGCTCGATCCGCGCGGTGCTGTGCATCATCGTGCCGCTGCTGCTGGTGAGCATCCTGTGCAACGCGCTGATGGCGACCCTCGGCATCGGCCTCAAGGTGGCGACGCTGCCGGTGATCACGCTGGGCGTGGGCGCCGGGGTGGACTACGGCATCTACATCTACGAGCGCCTCAAGTACGAACTCGACAACGGCGCCCCCACGCTGCGCGACGCCTTCTACGAAGCCATGCGCCAACGCGGCACCGCGGCCATCTTCGTGGCGCTGACGATGTCGGTGGGCGTGGGTACCTGGATGTTCTCGGCGCTCAAGTTCCAGGCCGACATGGGCGTGCTGCTCGCCTTCATGTTCCTGGTCAACGCGCTGGGCGCGATGTTCCTGCTGCCCGCGCTGGCATGCTGGCTCGACATCGGCCGCCGCGGCAAGACCGACGCGGCCGGCGGCAGCCAGGCCCTGGGGCCGCGCAGCGCGCCGCAGGCAAGCTGACAGCGCCCAAGCGCAGGGGTGGCACAAGGGAGCGCTCCCTTGTGCCACCCCTGCGCCCTTTCTGCTATCTGTTCTGCCTGAAGCTCCGCGGCGAACAACCAAAGCTTCGCTTGAACGCGCGCGAGAAGCTGGTCGGCTCCTTGAAGCCTACGCGCTCCGCGATCACCTCCACAGGGAGGTCGGTCTTCTCCAGATAGCTGCATGCGAGCCCAAGGCGAACGTCATTGACCAGCGCCTGGTACGTGAGCCCGCGCTGCTGCAGCTTGCGCCGCAAGGTCCTGGGGCTGATTGCCAGGCTGCTCGCACACGCCTCCAGGCCAAGCCCTGTCGCAACAGCGCCCACGATCTGTGTGCGAACCCTGGCCAGCAGTCCATCCTGAATGCTATCGACGTCATCTGCCCGCCGCTTGCAGTGCTCCAGGTGAACACGCGCCGCACTCGCATTCGCCATGGGCAGGCGCGTATGCAGGAAGGCAGCATCGAAGCGCACCTGCGTACGCGGAGCTCCGAATAGAATCGGACAGGAGAAATACCTTGCGTAGGCAGCCTGATGAGGCGGCGGTGGATATGCACACCGGATCTCGCGCAGCGGGAGCGTCTTGCCGGTCACCCAGCGGGTGCTCGCCACGATGCTGCCCAGCATCTCTTCAACGGCAAAGGTCGTCATTTCGCCCAGACCTGGTCGAGTCTCGATGTCCATGACCGCTTCGCTCCCCTCCTGATGCATCGACAGCTGGAGAAAGCGCCCGCTGAAGCGGCCTAGCGTGCCCTGATATTCACAGCCCACCCGTATTGCCTCGCCATAGGTCTCGCAACACATGATTGCAAACCCGTAGCTCTGCAAGGTGGAGATGTGACGATTGAAACCCATCGCCAACCCCAGGCTCGGGTCGCCGCTGAGCTGCATGGCATTGCGAATGAGCAGCAGGTGCTGCGCCTCGGTCATCTCGCCGGCGAGATCACAGGGGTCGCTGTCCTCAAGACCTGTTCCGAGCAGAAGTCGCCGCCTGTCCACCTCATAGGACTTCATGAACTCGCAAACCCACGCCAAGTAACTCATCGATATCACGACGGCCTCCGGGGTGAAACGCGCTAGTACCCTGCGCTGCGATTCACGAGGCCTTCGAGCGGCGCACCCACCCGATAGGCCCTGACGTTCTTCAGAAAGACCCCCAGCATCCTGCTCACGATGCCGACCGAACTCCACGAGATATGCGGACTCAGGCGCACTCGCGGGTGTCCGTACAGCCAATGGCCGGCAGGTAACGGCTCGGGTTCGACCACGTCGAGCGATGCGGCGGCAACATGCCCGCTATCCAGGAAAGGCAGCAGCGAGGCCTGGTCAAGCAAGGCGGCTCTCGCCACGTTGATCAAATGGATGCCTGGTTTGGTCTGCTGCAGTTGGGCAGCGCCGATCAGGCCTCGGTTTTCTGCCGTGGCAGGCAAGGCGAGCACCAGGTGATCGACTTGTGGAAGGAGCTGTTCGAGGCTCTCCACAAACTCCACCCCCTCCACCGGGCTCTCCCGATGCTGGCGCACCTTGGCGAGGACGCGCATGTCGAAGGCCAGCGCGCGACGCGCAACGGCCTGTCCGATGGCGCCGAATCCGAGCAGCCCCAGCGTCTTGCCCTCTAGACCGCCCAGGTTCGCCACGTACCAGCTCTGCGGCGGCTCGACGATCCAGCTGTCCGGCAACTTCTTTTCAAAGCACAGGATCATGGCCATCACCCACTCGGCGATGGGTGAAGCCGTCGCCCCGCGCGAACATGTGACGCGCTGATCGCCCACGAGCTCGAGCGGAAAATCGTCTACGCCCGTGCCCAGCACGTGGATCCATTTGAGGCGGGTGCATGCCGCGAGCAACTCGGACAGGTTCGAGGCGCCTGCGGCCGGGGTCAGCAGAACCTCGACGTCCTGCAGCACCGCACTCGGCGCGCTGGAATGAACGATCTCCAGCTCGGGCGCATTCTCCCGCAGCAGCTGGACGATCCCCGGCGCATCGAAATTCAAGGCTAATCGCATGATCATCAACTCGTGAGTGGCCGCCTTGGCCACGGGAACACGCATGATGTGGCCAGTCCCATGCGGACAACAGGACGCGACGGGCCAATACCTGTCCGATCAGGCCAAGGACTGTCTGCATCAACGCCACCCACGCCACTGCCTGCGCGTATCGGCCGAATCATCCGATGTGGATGTCCGCCGCCATTCACGGTGTGGCGAAAGTATAGCCACGCAGGCCCATCATGGCCGTTTCGGACAGCTTTTCGTCCGCATCGGCCAAAGCAGCCGGATACCGTCTCCTTAAGATTGAGCACGGCCAAACAGCCCCACAAGGAGAGTCCGAATGCTGAAAACCGATGGTGTGAACCGCCAGTTATTCGAAAAATTCGCAGTCAACCCGGGCGAGCGCCCACTGCTGCCGCCATTGAGCCCGAAGGCGCAGGTTGCGCTGATGTGCCGCATGCTCAGCCGCGAGGGCTGGAACGAACATATCGCCGGGCACATCACCGTGCGCCAGCCCGACGGCTCCGTGCTCACGAATCCTTGGGAGCTCGCCTGGGACGAGCTGCGCGCCAGCGACATCGTGACGATCGACGAGGACGGCAAGGTCCTCGACAGCCAGTGGAACACGACGCCGGCCATCGGCCTGCACCTGCAGCTCCACAAGCTCCGTCCCGAGATCAACGTCGTCATCCACAACCATGCTCACTGGAGCGGAATGTGGGCGAACCTGCAGCAGGTCCCCCCTGTGCATGACCAGGCTGGCGCCTACTGCGGCGTGGATCTGCCGCTGTACAACGAATATGCGGGCACCTTCGAGAAGACCGACCTGAGCCGATCGGCCGCCATGGCACTGGGCAACGCGAAGTGGGCGCTGCTCGCGAACCACGGCGCTCTGGTGGTGGGCAAGGATCTGAGGCAGGCGCATCTGAGGGTGATCACGCTCGAGTGGCGCTGCAAGCGCGCCTACGAGGTGAAGCTGGCCGGCGGTGCCCCCGCCTTGCCGGACGAAGTCGTCGAACGCCTGAGCATCACCGATGCAAACGGTTTTCCGTTCTGCTGGGAAGCCATGGCGCGCCGCGAGCTCCGCGCCGACCCCTCCATCCTTGAATGACAGCCCACCAACACCGTACACGTGAAACCATGGCACTGACGACAAGACCCCTCGACAGCGTTGGCGTAGAAGTCTCCGGCTTCGACATCAATGAACCTTTCAGCCCCGAGCTCCAGGAAGAGCTCAAATCGCTGTGGTACGAACACGGCATCCTGCTGTTCCGCGGCCAGGACATCACGCCCGACAGCCAGATCCGTTTCAGCCGAATCTTCGGCACGCTGGCGCTGCATCCGCTCAAGGCGACGCGTTCGGAGAAGCACCCCGAACTGTTCGAGCTCATCAACAACAGCGACAAGGACAAGTACGTCACCGCGAGCTACAAGGGCGAGACGATCGTCGGCCGCCTCGACTGGCATATCGACCTCCACTACACCGGCTGTCCCAATCACGGCGCCGTGCTCACCGCCGTCGAGGTCGCCAAGGAAGACGGGCTGACTGGATTCGGCGATCTCGCCAAGGCCTACGATGCACTGGACGACGACACGAAGGCCCTGCTCGCCAAGCTCGAGGTCGCCTACAGCTTCAGCATGCAGCGCCGCCATATGCGCTTCGTGGACCTCGAGGGCTACGAGCCGGGGCCGTTCAGCCCAAGGAAGCCGTCGGACATGAAGTTCCCCGACTTCCCGGACGCGGTGTACCCCGCGGTGCTCACCCATCCAGTGAGCGGCCGCAAGGTCCTGAACATCGTCGAGCAGTTCCTGGATCGCGTCATCACGCCACAGCGCTTCGGCATCTCGAACGACGAGTCCATCGAACTGCTGGAACGGCTGGTGGCGCACACGAAGAAGCCGGAGTTCCTCTACTACCACCAGTGGCGTCAGGGAGACATGGTGCTCTGGGACAACTGGCGGGCGATGCACTGTGCGACGGGCACCAAACCCGGCGTGCGCCGCGTGATCAACCGCACCACCATCGAGGGCAAGCACCAGCTGGGGCGTGCACTCACGGCAGCGTGATCCTGCTCCAGCGCGCTCGACACCGTCTGGCGCGCGCTAACGACCATCAGGGGCGGGCGGCCACCTCGCCGTCCTGCCCCGACGCCTCCTTTTCGCCCTCCTCCAGCCTGGCATCGGTCATCGCACGCGAGATGCGCACCAGCATCGGCACCAGCGATGGCGACTCCAGCAGCTCGGGGCGCTCCTCGACCAGGGTCGCCAGCAGCATGCGCATGCCCCGCACCAGCATGAACGCCGCCAGCTCGCCATCCGCCTCGCCGACCTCCTCGGCATGCACCCGCAGCAGTTGTTCCATGTTCGCGACCAGCTGCGCCGAGCTGACCTCGCCGCGCCCCAGCCCCTGTGCACGGCCGAACTGCATCTGGCGGGCGTAGCGCCGGTAGAAGTCCTTGCCCAGCCCGAGCAGACGCATCTCGGTGCGCACGGTGCGCTGGAACAAGGCCTGCAGCAACTCGTCGAGCGACTGACGATTGAGACGGAACAGCTCCGGCGAGGCGTCGATCGAGGCCTCGTCCATGATCCGCTCGCTGATCTGCATCAGGATCGCCTCCTTGTCGGGGAAGTACTGGTACACCGCCCCCACCGAAACCCCGGCCCGCGCCGCCACCTTGCGCGTCGTCACCGCATCGACGCCCTGCGTCTGCAGGATCTCGCTGGCCGCATCGATGATCGCCTCCAGGGTGAAGCTCGCGCGCGCCTGCACGGGCACATGCCTGAGCGCCGCTTCACGCCGCACCCTCTTTTGTTCGGTTTTTTGCATCGCAGCATTCCACTTTTAAAACAGTTACTTGCACACACAGCAAGCGAACTGTTCGAGTTCTTGCTCGGATTTTAAGTCAAGGCCGTCCCGCGCCATAGGATTGCATCGACAGCTCGTCCGCCCGTCGCCCACGCACGCCGCCCGAAGGATGGATCGGAAGCGCACAAGGGCACGGCCCGAGCCCCCGAACACCTGAACCGAAACAGAGGGATAGTCATGACCGACGTCTTCATTTACGACCATGTGCGCAGCCCGCGCGGCAAAGGCAAGGCCGACGGCGCGCTCGCCGAGATCACCCCGGTGCAACTGGCCGCGCAGATGCTGCAGGCCGTACGCGACCGCAACAGCCTCGACAGTACGCTGATCGAGGACGTGCTTCTCGGCTGCGTGGTGCCGGTGGGCGAACAGGGCGGCAACATCGCGCGCGTCGCTGCGCTGGTGGCCGGCTTCGACCATGGCGTGCCCGGCATGCAGATCAACCGCTACTGCGGCTCGGGCCTGGAGGCGGTGAACTTCGCCGCCGCCAAGGTGGGCTCGGGCCAGGTGGACATGGCGATCGGCGGTGGCGTGGAGAGCATGTCGCGCGTGCCGATGGGCAGCGACGGCGGCGCCATGGCGCTCGACCCGCAGGTCGCCTTCAGGATGTATTTCACCATGCAGGGGGTCAGCGCCGACCTGCTCGCCACCCTGCATGGCTTCACCCGCGAACAGTGCGACGCCTATGCGGTGGAAAGCCAGCGCCGCGCAGCGCAGGCCTGGGCCAAAGGCTGGTTCGAGCGCTCGGTGGTCGCGGTGAAGGACGTGCTCGGCCTGCCGGTGCTGGCGAAGGACGAGGCGATCCGCCCCGAGACCACGCTGGAATCGCTCGCCGCGCTCAAACCCTCCTTCCTCGAGATGGGCACCCAGTACGGCTTCGACGGCGTCGCGCTGCTCAAGTACCCGCAGTTGGAGGCCATCCACCACATGCACCACGCCGGTAACAGCTCGGGCATCGTCGATGGCGCCGCCGCCGTGCTGGTGGGCAATGCCGACGCAGGCAAGCGCGCCGGCCTCAAGCCGCGCGCGCGCATCCGCTCGGTCGCCACCGTCGGCTCGGAGCCGACCCTGATGCTCGACGCCCCGAGCTACGCCGCGCAGAAGGCGCTGAAGAAGGCCGGCATGACTGCCTCTGACATCGGCCTGTGGGAGCTCAACGAGGCTTTCTCGTCCGTCGTGCTATGCCTGATGGAGCGGCTCAACGTGCCGCACGACCGCATCAACGTCAATGGCGGCGCCATTGCCATGGGCCATCCGCTGGGCGCCACCGGCGCCATGATCCTCGGCACCCTGCTCGACGAGATGGAGCGCCGCCAGGTCGGCACCGGCCTGGTCACGCTGTGCGAGGCCGCCGGCATGGGCACGGCCACCATCATCGAGCTCGTCTGAGCGCCACCGGACCACATCAAGGAATCGACAGTCATGACTGAAGTCATCCACATCTCGGTGGACGCCGACGGCATCGCCACCCTGCTCTTCGACCGTACCGACAGCAACATGAACACCATGGACATGCAGTTCATGGACGAGATCGCCGCCGCGATCGAGCGCCTCGCCACCGACGACAGCATCAAGGGCGCCATCTTCACCTCGGGCAAACCGGTGTTCGCCGCCGGCGCCGACCTCAAGGTCATGGAAGCCAACCTGGACAAGGTGGACGACACCCCAGTGGCCGAGCGCCTGAAGATGAACGCCTCGCTGTCGAAGCTGCTGCGCCGCATGGAAACCTGCGGCAAGCCGGTGGCCTGCGCCATCAACGGCACGGCACTGGGCGGCGGCACAGAGATCGCGCTCGCCTGCCACTACCGCGTGGTGTCGGACGCCAGGGGCATCCAGCTCGGCCTGCCCGAAGTGCAGGTCGGCCTGCTGCCCGGCGGCGGCGGCACCCAGCGCGTTTCGCGCCTGGTCGGCATCCAGGCGGCGATGCCGGTGGTCATGGAAGGCCAGGCGCTGTCGGCCGAGAAGGCGCTGAAGATGGGGCTGGTGCATAAGGTCGTGCCCGCCGACCAGCTGCTCGCCGAGGCGAAGCGCTGGCTCGTCGAGGAAGGCGACCCGGTGCAGCCGTGGGACAAGAAGGGCTTCAGGATCCCCGGCGGCGCCGGCCCCTCCTCGCCCGCCGTGGCGCAGATGCTGGTGGTGAGCAACGCCATGCTGCAGGCCAAGACCTTCCACAACCTGCCCGCCCCCAAGGCCATCCTGTCCTGCCTGTACGAAGGCCCGCAGCTGCCGATGGACAAGGCGCTGGACGTCGAGGCCAAGTACTTCACCCTGCTCCAGCTCGACCCGGTGTCACGCAACATGATCCGCACGCTCTTCATCAACAAGGGCAAGGCGGACAAGCTGATGCACCGCCCCGAAGGCGTGCCGAAGACGACCTTCCGCAAGATCGGCGTGGTCGGCGCCGGCCTGATGGGCGCGGGCATCGCCTACCACTGCGCCAAGCTCGGCATCGAGACGGTGCTGATCGACCGCGACCAGGCCGCCGCCGACAAGGGCAAGGCCTACTCCAGCAAGCGCCTGGAGAAGGACATCGCCAAGGGCCGCATGACGCAGGACAAGGCCGACGCCATCCTCGCCCGCATCCACCCCACCACCGACTACGCCGGTCTGGCCGACGTGGAGCTGGTGGTGGAGGCGGTGTTCGAGGATCGCGGCATCAAGGCCGAGATCACGCGCAAGCTCGACGCCGTACTGCCGGCGCATGCGGTGATCGCCTCCAACACCTCGGCGCTGCCGATCAGCGAGCTGGCCGAGGCCGGCGCCCACCCGGAGAACTTCATCGGCATGCACTTCTTCTCGCCGGTCGAGCGCATGCCGCTGGTCGAGATCATCCGCGGCCGCAAGACCTCGCCCGAGACCCTGGCGCGCGCGCTCGACCTCGTGCAGGCGATGAAGAAGACGCCGATCGTGGTCAACGACGGCCCCGGCTTCTTCACCAGCCGCTTCATCGGTGCCTACATCAACGAGAGCCTGGCGATGGTCACCGAAGGCGTGAATCCGGCGCTGATCGAGAACGCGGCGAAGATGGCCGGCATTCCGGTCGGCCCGCTCACCGTCTCCGACGAGATCGGCCTGGACACCGCCTACCACGCCAGCCAGCAGCGCAAGAAGGACGAGGGCGACGCCTTCAAGCCGACGCCCACCTTCCGCCTGGTCGAGAAGCTGGTCGGCGAACTCGGCCGCCACGGGCGCAAGAACGGCAAGGGCTTCTTCGAGTACGCCGCGGACGGCAGCAAAAAGCTGTGGCCGGGCCTCGCCGAACTGTTCCCGCCGCTCGCCGAGCAGCCCAGCGTGGATGAGGTGAAGGCACGCATGCTCTATGCCCAGCTCGTCGATGCCGCCAAGGCGATGG
Source organism: Thauera mechernichensis (assembly GCF_029588855.1). Lineage (NCBI taxonomy): Bacteria > Pseudomonadati > Pseudomonadota > Betaproteobacteria > Rhodocyclales > Zoogloeaceae > Thauera > Thauera mechernichensis. The sequence goes on from NZ_JARQZE010000026.1 coordinate 25,916, forward strand.
CAGAGGGCGTGCTGATCGATCCCGCCGACGGCGACGTCGGCTCCATCCTCGGCGTCGGCTTCCCGGCCTACCTCGGCGGCCCGTTCTCGATGATGGACACGATCGGCATCGACAAGGTCGTCGCCGAATGCGACCGCCTCGCCGCGCGCTACGGCGCGCAGTACGCGGCGCCGCAGCTGCTGCGCGACATGGCGGCCGAGGGCAGGACCTTCTACGGCGCCCGTCGCGTCACACCGCCCGCAGCCGTGCGCTGACCCGCCCGCCTCACCGCCACGAACCCCGCCGCCACCTCCTCCGGAGCTGGCGGCGCAGTCCCAAGGAGTCTCTGCGTGAATTTCGACTTTTCCGACGACCAGCGCCTGCTGCAGGACGCAGTGCGCACCATGCTGGCCGAGACCAGCACCTCGCAAGCGGTACGCGAGGTACTGGAGGGCCGGGCCAGCCATGCCGAGGCCGTATGGCATAACCTGATCGAAATGGGCGCGGCCGCCGCCGCGATCCCCGAGCAGTACGGCGGCGCCGGGCTCGGCTACCTGGCGCTATGCCTGGTCGCCGAGGAAGCCGGCCGCCACCTCGCCGCCGTCCCCCTGGCCTCGAGCGTCTACCTCGCCGCCGAAGCGATCCAACGCGCCGGCAGCGAGGCGCAAAAGCAGCACTGGCTGCCGAAGATCGCCAGCGGCGACGTGGTCGCCACCGCCGCACTGGGCAGCCGCGAACGCTACCGCCCCGCCGCCCCGCTCGCCTTCGACGGACAAACGCTCACTGGCACCAGCCCGGCGCTGGTCGACGGCGGCATCGCCGGGCTGGCGGTGCTGCGCGTCGGCGATGAGCTGGTGCTGGTCGAGCTCGCGGGAACCGGCGTCAGCCGTAACCCGCTGCCCTCGCTCGACCCCACCCGCCCGCTCGCCGAACTCCGTTTCGATCGCACCCCGGCCGAGCGCCTGGCGGGCGCCAATGGCGCAGCCGTCGCCAGCCGCGTGCTCGACGGCGCTGCGGTGCTGCTCGCCTTCGAGCAGGTCGGCGGCGCCACCTGCATCCTCGAGGCGACACGCGACTACTCCCTGGAGCGCAAGGCCTTCGGCCGCCAGATCGGCAGCTTCCAGGCCATGAAGCACAAGATGGCCGAGATCTACACCGCCATCGAGCTGGCCCGGGTGCACGCCTACTACGGCGCCTGGGCACTGTCCTCGGACGCCCCCGAGCTGCCCAAGGCGGCCGCAGCCGCGCGCGTGGCCGCCACCCGCGCCTACACCGTCGCCGCCGAGGAAGGCATCGAGCTGCACGGCGGCATCGGCTTCACCTGGGAGATGGACTGCCACCTCCACTATCGCCGCGCCCGTCATCTCGGTCAGATCATCGGCAGCGAACACGCCTGGCGCGCACGCCTGGCCGACGAACTCATCAAGGAGGCCGCGTAAGCGGAACACGCCCACATGGACTTCAGAGACACCCCCGAAGAAGCCGCCTTCCGCGCCGAAGTGCGCGCCTGGCTGGAAGCCAACGGCCAGAAGCGAACCCGCCCCGACGAGGTCTTCGGCGAAGGCCTGGACGATGCGGCCAAGCTCGCCGCCGCCAAGGCCTGGCAGGCAAAGAAGGCCGCCGCCGGCTATGCCGCGATCACCTGGCCGAAGGCGGCCGGCGGCCGCGGCGGCACGGCCATGCAGCAGGTGATCTACCAGCAGGAAGAAGCGGCCTACCTGGTGCCGGGCATGATCTTCGAGGTCAGCATCGGCATGGGCCTGCCCACGGTGATGACCTGGGCCGCGCCCGATCTCAAGGCCCGCTTCCTGCGCCCCGGCCTCGCCGGCGAGGAGATCTGGTGCCAGCTCTTCTCCGAGCCCGGCGCCGGCTCCGACACCGGCGGCGTGCGCACGCGCGCAGTGCGCGACGGTGACGACTGGATCATCAACGGCCAGAAGGTGTGGACCTCGGGCGCGCACTTCTGCGACTACGGCATCCTGCTCACCCGCAGCGACTGGGACAAGCCCAAGCAGGAGGGCCTGACCATGTTCATCGTCGACATGAAGGCCCCCGGCGTCGAAGTGCGCCCCATCCACCAGATGTCGGGCGACGCGGAGTTCAACGAGGTCTTCTTCACCGACGTACGCATCCCCGACAGCTACCGCCTGGGCCCCGAATGCGGCGGCTGGAAGGTGATGCTGAGCACGCTGATGCAGGAGCGCCTGTCGGTCGGCGGCAACCTGCCCACCGACCTCCACGCCCACCTCGTAGCGCTGGCGCAGCAGTGCGCATGGGACGAGCGCCCGGCGATCGAGGACGACCGCGTGCGCGCCCGCATTGCCGACGCCTACCTGCAGCAGAAAGGCGTGGAGCTGGTCATCGCCCGCGGCCTCACCGCGATCTCGAAGGGCAAGGCGCCCGGCCCCGAAATGGCCATCACCAAGCTGGTCGCCGCCAAGGCGATGCAGGACATCGCCGCCTTCGCGATCGAGCTCGCCGGCCCCGAGGGGCTGCTCGGCTTCGAGGCCCTCGGCGGGGATTGGCGCTACATGCAGCGCCTGTGGCTGGGCGCGCCCGGTGCGCGCATCGCCGGCGGCACCGACGAGATCCTGAAGAACGTGATCGCAGAACGCGTGCTCGGCCTGCCCGGCGAGATCCGCAGCGACCGCAAGCTCCCGTTCCGCGACCTGGAAAGCGCCTGAAGCGCCGCACGGAGGAGACCGTACGATGGCAAGCAAACCCCTCAGCGGCGTGAAGGTGCTCGACTTCACCCAGCTCCTGCCCGGGCCGATGTGCACCCTGCACCTGGCCGACATGGGCGCCGACGTGATCAAGATCGAGCCGCCCGGCGGCGAAGCCGGGCGTGGCCCGGCCGGCACGCCGATCTCGCACTTCTTCCTGGCGGTGAACCGCAACAAGCGCTCGCTGGCGATCAACCTGCGCGCCGACGGCGCGCGCGAGATCATCCATTCGTTGGCCAAGGACGCCGACGTCGTGGTCGAGGGCTTCCGCCCCGGCGTGATGCGCCGGCTCGGCATCGGCTATGACGACCTCAAGGCGATCAACCCGAGGCTGGTGTACTGCGCGATCAGCGGCTACGGCCAGGACGGCCCGCTCGCCGAGCTCGGCGGCCACGACATTAACTACCAGAGCTACGCCGGCATCCTGGAACAGAGCGCCGCACCGAGCGGCAAGCCGCATCCGGGCAACTTCCCGATCGCCGACCTTGCCGGCGGCGCGCTGTCGGCGGCGATGGCAGTCCTCGCCGCCCTCTTCGACGCCCAGCGCAGCGGCCAGGGCCGCTTCATCGACGTGTCGATGACCGACTGCGCGATGGCGCTCAACGTCCAGCCGCTGGCCAGCCTGCACACCTGGAAGCAGCCGGTTCCCGCCGGCCACGACACCTTGTCCGGCGGCCTGCCCTGCTACGGCACCTACGAGACCGCCGATGGCCGTCATCTCGCGGTCGGCGCGCTCGAACCGAAATTCTGGCAGGCCTTCTGCGCCGCCGCCGGTTGCCCGGAGCTGAGCAAGAGCGGCTGGGCGGCAGGCAAATCCGGCGCAGCGGTGAAAACCCAGGTCGCACAGATCATCAAGGCGCGCACCCTGGCGGAATGGACCGCAGCGCTGGCCGGCGTGGACGCCTGCGTGAGCCCGGTGCTGCGCATCGACGAGGTGCTCGCCCACCCCCTCACCGCCGCGCGCGCCATGACGGTGGACACGCCGCTGCCCGACGGCGGCAGCGCACCCTACTTCGCCTTCCCGGTGAAGATGAGCGATTACGCCTTCTCGCTCGACCGCCCGCCGCCCGCGGTCGGCGAACACAACGAGACGGTGCTGCGCGAGCTCGGTCACGGCGAGGACGCCATCGCGGCGCTCAGGGCCGCCGGCGCGATCTGAACCCGCCGCCGTCCCGCGCATGGTCATGCCAGTCGGGACGATCACACGACAACCACACGACGGAGACATCATGAATCCACGCAGCTTCAGCCTCGCGGACCTGTTCGCGATCACCGCCGAGACCGTACCCGAGCGCGACGCGCTCATCATCGGCGACAACCGCCACAGCTACCGCGAGATGGCCGAACGCGTTGACCAGCTCGCCGCCTGGCTGCACGCCCAGGGCATCGGCCAGGGCGACGTCGTCGGCCTGCAGATGTACAACTCGCCGGAGTACCTCGAGGCCTTCCTCGCCGCCTGCCGTGTGCGCGCAGTACCGGCCAACATCAACTACCGCTACGTCGCCGACGAGCTGCGCTACATCTACGACAACGCCGGCATCAAGGCCTTGTTCTACAGCGCCGAGCTCGAACCCGCCGTGACCGAGGTGCTCGACGCCGCACCGGGCCTGACCGTGAAGGTGCGCACCGGCGGCGGCACGCCGGCGCTCGCCGGCGCCGTCGCCTACGAGAACGCGCTGCTCGAAGACACCCGCGCCTTGCAGGGCATCCGCTGCAGCGACGACGACCTCTCGCTGCTCTACACCGGCGGCACCACCGGCAAGCCCAAGGGCGTGATGTGGCCGCACAAGGATCTCTTCTTCGGCAGCCTGGGTGGCGGCGGCTTCTACGCCCCCGCCGACGGCCCGGTCAAGACCCCCGAAGAGCTCGCCGACCGCATCCGCAAGGCGCATCCGATGCGCTTCATGCCGGTCGCCCCGCTGATGCACGGCGCTGCGCACTGGGCAACCATGGTGTCACTGTTCGCCGGCCATACCGTGGTGCTCAACGACCAGCACCACTTCAATGCAGAGCACGTGCTCGACATCGCCGCAACACAAAAGCTCAACGGCATCACCCTCGTCGGCGACGCCATGGCGCTGCCCATCCTCGACGCCCTCAAGGCCCACCCCGGGCGCTGGGACCTGTCCACCCTGTTCCTGTTCGGCAACGGCGGCGCCGTAATGTCGGCCCACATCAAGGAGGCGCTCAAGCCCTTCCTGCCCGCCAACGTGTACTTCAGCGACGGCATCGGCTCGTCCGAGGGCGGCCAGCTCGGCATGGGCGCCAAGCCGATCGAGGGCGGCATGATCAAGATCGCCGCCCGCCCCGACCTCAAGGTCGTCGTCGACGGCAAGCGCATCGCCGCTACGGGCGAGTCCGGCATCCTCGCCCGCAGCGGCTACCTACCCCTGGGCTACTACCGCGACCCGGTCAAGACTGCCGAGACCTTCGTCACCATCGACGGCACCCGCTACGCGATCACCGGCGACGCCGCCAAGCTCGCCGACGACGGTGCGATCATCGTCTTCGGGCGCGGCAACAACTGCATCAACACCGGCGGCGAGAAAGTCTTTCCGGAGGAGGTGGAGGAGACGCTGCGCATGAGCCCGCAGATCCTCGACGCCGTCGTCGTCGGCCTGCCCGACCCGCGCTGGGGCCAGAAGGTGACCGCGGTGGTGTCGGTGCGGCCCGGAATGTCGCTCGACCTGGATGCGCTGAAGGTCCTGTGCCACGCCCACCTGGCCGGCTACAAGGTGCCCAAGGAGATCGTGACCGTGCCCGAGGTGATGCGCTCGGCCGCAGGCAAGGCGAACTACGTCTGGGCCAAGGAAGTCGCCCAGCGCGCGCTCGACACCCCCGCCACCGCCTGACGCCGTACTCCCGGCAGGCAGCGCGCGGGCCTGCCGGGAGATTGCTTCAGCGAAAGCGTCAGGGCCCTGCATCCAGCGGGAATGTCGCGCTGGCCGTGCGGTACGCGCCAGACCTCTGCCAGACACCGGGGCGCCATCGGAGCCTTCATCTACATGGGATTTCAATCCCGTAGGCGACTGAACACGTAGTCGTGGTCCTTCTGCGGCTCATGGCAAGCGAAGCAGGCGCTGGCTGCATTGCCCCCCACGACCCGATTTGCTCGGTCGCCACCGCCAAAACCCTCGAACCCCCAACCGCCTGTCGCCGCATAGTTCCTCGCGTCCCGGTGCATCACACCGACGACCTTTCGCGTCCCCTCCGTGACGGCATTGTCGGCTGGTATCGCTTCCAGAAGATCGAACACGATGACGGCACCATCCGGGAACGTCCCGGACTGGTAGCCGGCCACGGCTTTCGGGTTCGCGTAAATGTGATGGATGCCGCCGAAGGCCTCATAGAGCGGATGGCCTTCGTCGATGACCATCGTCTTGACGTGATGCCAGCCGCGATACTCCTCCGGGTATGGCACGAGCGGTTCGGCCGAGATAGCCGGCAGAACGAGCGCCATCGAAGATAGAAAGCTCAGGATGCGTTTCATCTTGAATACCTCCTATTTCAGATCGGCCAGCGCAGCGCCAAAGTTGATGTGGAACGGCTGCCCATCGATGACCAGCGCGGGCACCGACACCACGCCGTAGCGCTCGGCCTGAGCAATACGATTCTTCTGCTTGCCCAGATCAACGACCTCTACCGCGTATCGCGCCGGATCGAGCGCCTGAATGAAGTGCTGCTCGGCGGATACACACACTGGACAACCAGCATGGAAGAACACGGCTTCGCTCATGATTGACTCCTCAGGGCTATCGGTCACATGCATCGAGGCGATGCATAATGCAGATTAGAGTGACCACATCCTGCTTGTCAAGAAATGCGTCGAGGCGATACATTACAAGCATGAATCAGACCTCTCTCCTGCTCGAGCGCCTGGGGGCACTCGTGCAGCAGTCCGTCCGCGACGAAGCGACGCGCCACGGCCTGCTGCCGATCCACATTCAGGTCTTGCACTACCTCAGGCTGGCCAACCGCTACAGCGACCTGCCCATCGCCATTGCGGAGTATTTCGGCATCACCCGCGGGACGGTCTCGCAGACGCTCGCGGTGCTTGAACGCAAGGGATTGCTGACCAAGGAGCCGGACGCGCGACACGGCAAGCGCGTGCACCTGAAATTGACCCCCGCAAGCGAGTCTGTCTTGAGGGATAGTTGGGTAGAGCGTGTGGAGCAGTTGCTCTGCGAACGAACGGGTGAGGCCGATGCACTCGAGAGCACGCTGCGCAAACTGCTTTCAGCCATGCAGCGCGTGAATGGACAGCGTGCCTTCGGCCTATGCCATCAATGCGCTCACTTTCTGAAAGAGGAAGGTGGCGCACGCTGCGGACTCACTCGCGAGCCGCTCGCCACCGAGCAGACCATTCGCATCTGTCGTGAATGGACAGCAGCAACACCGAAGTGCGTTTGATTACATGGCTGTCCCAGCTCAACAGCTACCCTAAGATCTCGCGCAGCAGGTTTCCAATTGCTCAGCCGCCAATGGTGATGAACAGGTCATCTGTCCCTTGTGGGTCGGGTTGCGACCGACACCTCACCCGACTCGTCGGAGGAAAGCCGCCGTTTGAGGTTCGCTTCCCGCAAACTGCCGCTCGCCAACGAGTCCTGCGGACCTGGGCTGTCATTGCTTTCCGGTTAGATTGCTATAGATCTTGTGAGCAATTTCTACCCTTTCGGCATTGGGGTAGTTCTTATTGGCCAGCAACACAACCCCAAAGCGCTCTTCAGGCACAAACGCAACGTAAGCACCGAAGCCGTTGGTGGCACCAGTCTTGTTAACCCACACATTGCTGTCAGGTGTGGCTGCAGGAACCTTGGCGCTTACTGGGGTCGGATTCAGGATAATCTTGGGAGCATTGCCTTCTTGCAGCGTAGGCAAGTCAACAGGCATTGCATATTCCTCCCAGATGAGGCCTTGAGTCATCTGGCCTACGCTGAAATAGCGCTTGCGGGTATTGTTTAAAGCCGCTTGCAGCATGCTATCCAAGGGCAACATGCCCATGTTGGCCTTCAAAAAGGCACTCAGGTCGGAAGCCGTGGTTTTGATGCCGTAGGCTTCACTGTCCAACATACCTGGATTGACACGCACAGGCTTCTTATCCTTGTTGTAGCCCCAAGCGTAGCTGGACATCTTCTGTGCAGGGACGCTCAGATAAGTGCTCGTGAGACCAAGGGGCTGGAAAATGGCTTGAGTCATGGCGGTGCTGAAATCTTGACCCAGACTTTTCGCCGTGATCCACCCTAGAGCACCGATGCTCGGGTTTGCATAAGTACGCATCGTGCCGGCTCTGAATGCAGGCTTCCAGGTGCGGAAGTATTCCAGAAGCTGCTCCCGAGTTTGGACCTCATCAGGCACCTGCAGAGGAATGCCGCCAAGGGTGTGCGTTCCAAGATGGAAAAGCTGCAAGTTGCCGAAGTCCGTGCCAGCCAACTCCGGTAAGTATCTTGCTGCGGTATCGGTCAGCTTCAGCTTCCCAGTGGCTTCTGCGTGCATCGCCAGTGTGGCTGTGAAGGTCTTGCTGATAGAGCCAATCTCAAAAATCGTCTCGTCAGTTACTGGTGTTTGTTTCTCAACATCTGACACGCCATAGTTAAAGACATACGTCTTCTCCCCCAAGACCAATGCCACCGCCATACCAGGAATCTGGTTCTTTTCCATGGCAGGCAGCACGACTGCAGAGATGGCTTTCATTGCTTCAGCACGGGAAATCTCAGCAGCATTGACAGCCGAGCCAAGACCAAAGACAGCGGCTGTCAGAAGGACAGTAAACAGACGGTTTTTCAATTTTTACCTTACGATTGAAGGAGGAAAGCCAACGCTGGCAGTTGCGATGCAATTGAGTGCTGTAGCGCTACGAGCTAGGGATTCTAAAGAATCTGATAGCAAATTGGCTCGGCATCGCGGAGCGATGAGTGACTGCTTCTGGCCGGGCTGAGACCTTCACCAGTGATGCGACCCGGCCCACCACCCCCGAGCGTCTCGACCCGATCCAAAGCCGCCAGAGAGCTTTTCTTAGAGCTGTCGTTTAATCGGGATAGGAAGAAGCCTCGCGGCCCCTCCCTCCCACACCACCGGACGTACGGGTCACGTATCCGGCGGTTCGATAAATTAAATTCCTACCGTGGCGCAAGGCTGGGTAGTCCCATGGTTTCGAAGAAGCGCAATGGTAGCGCAATCGCTAATGCCGGTGTCTTTGACAGCCGCCATGGACCATGCGCCGACTTGCTGGTGTTCCACGCTTCGCGCACCGATACCCCGCGCTTGCGCAGTTGCCGATAGCCGGACGATCCCCATTGTTTCCAGAGATAGCAGCGCAACTTGCGTCGTACCCATTTGTCGATCTCGCGCAGAGGACTCAGCACCTCGGCGATGCCGAAGTACGCTTTCCAACCAAGCAGGGTTTCTCTTAGCTCTGCAACGAGTGCGCCAATACTGGTGCCTCGTGTACGTGTCACTGACCGCCACAATAGAGCCACCGATGATCGGCATATAGAAGCCACTCGAACCGGGCTCTGACGGACGTCGTTGGGGGGTCAAGAATCGATGTTTTTCGGGGTGCTGGCAAGGGCGTTTTTC
>NZ_JARQZE010000027.1:0-30123 GCF_029588855.1 Thauera mechernichensis
TGCAGGCCCGCCGAGGCGGGCATGTTTTCGCGTGCGCGAAAACGGGAAACCATAAAAGCCATCGCTCGCCGCTGGGCGTCGCCGGGGGATGCTTAACGGCCTTTGGCCTACATCCCCCGGCTATGCCAGGGAGCGTTAGGGGCGCTGCCCCACGACTTGAGCATCAAGGGCCGGGCTTCGCCCTCTCCATCCCGGCCCGTGTCCTCGCTTCGCTGCGGGCCGCGCCATGCCGGGATTCCGACCCTTGACCCTCAATTCTCCCCAAACAGCCGAACCCCGCCGCGCTCGTTGGCGCGGCAAAGCCCGCTTGGCAAGGAAGGAAGGCCAGGCCGTCAAGATGTTCAACACGTCATAGCAAAATGCTATATATTGCGGTGTCGTTATAGCTATTTATTCGATACGATGACAAGCAAAAACGCTTGACAAAAGGCAGGCATAAATCTATACTTTAGTCATGGTGATCGAAACGAATCACCTGCAAATAACAGCCTCTAGTCAACGTAAGCAAGGAATCGAATATGCGCCGCTTCACTTTCACCCGCGAGTTCTACACGCCCAAGGAATACACCGAGATTCACCGCAAGGATGAGGTCGGCGCGGCCGTCTATGCGTCTGCGGATGGCCTTGTCGTTCTGGCCTTCGCTGGCAAGCGTCAGAAGCCCGACTTCCATATCCGTTTCGCCAAAAAGGAACGCGCGGAACAGTACGTTTCCGACTGGTTGGCCCGGCTGCAAGTGCGCGCCCAGGAAAAGACCGAGCGCCGCGAAGCCCGCAAGGCTGCACCTAACCCGCTGCAAGTGGGCGACATTCTGCGGTGCATGTGGGGCTACGAGCAGACCAATATCGACTACTACGAAGTCACCGCCCTGATCGGCAAGCACACCGTCGAAATTCGGGAGGTGGCGCGCATGTCCGAAGAAACGCTTTCCATGCAAGGCGTTTGCGTGCCGAAGCCTGGCGCGTACATCGGCGAGCCGATGCGCAAGCGTGCCGACGCTGACGGCTCCGTGAAGATCAACAGTTTTTCGTGGGCGCGCAAGGTCGAGGCCAAGACCGTGGCCGGGGTCAAGCTGTTTGCGCCCGACTCTTGGACGGCATACGCCTAACCGCCAAGCATAAACACTAGCAAAAGAACTTGACAGGATTTCCAGCACTGCGCCCAGGCGGGGCGCGGGGCCGGAAGCGTAGGCAGGGCTTACGTTGAGAACCGCGACAGCGGCCTTTTGGGGGGCCTTCGGGTGCTGGCCCGTGGCCCCCCCTTTTTTTTTGAGAGGCAGAAGAATATGGAAGCAATCGACCTTTTCGCGGGCGCTGGCGGTTTCAGCGAAGGCGCGCGCCTGGCTGGCGTGCGCGTGACGTGGGCGGCGAACCATTGGCGGCAGGCCGTGGATTACCACGGGCAGAACCACCCAGGCACGGCGCATTCGTGCCAAGACTTGCAGCAAGCCGACTGGCGCGAGGTGCCCGGCCATGACGTGATGCTTGCATCGCCCGCGTGCCAGGGCCACAGCCCGGCACGGGGCAAGGAGAAGCCGCACCATGACGCGCTGCGCTCGACCGCGTGGGCGGTTGTCTCATGCGCCGAGTGCCACCGTGCGCCGGTTGTCATCGTGGAGAACGTGCGCGACTTCGTGCGCTGGACGCTCTACCCGGCTTGGTGCGATGCTATGCAGCGGCTTGGCTACGCCATCGCGCCGCACTTGATTGATGCCGCAGATCATGGCGTGCCGCAGCACCGCGAACGCCTGTTTCTGGTTTGCACCCAATCGAAGCACCCGCTACACCTTGACTTGCCGAAGCGCCCTCACCGGCCGATTGCGGACGTGATCGAATGGGACGCGCACGAATGGAGCCAGATCGAGCGGCCAGGCCGCAGCGCCAAGACCTTGCAACGCATCGCCGCAGGCCGCGCCCGGTTTGGTTCGCGCTTCGTTGCGCCCTACTACTCAGGCGGCAGCGGCTTGACCGGCCGCAGTGTTGATCGACCCATCGGCACCATCACGACCCGCGACCGTTGGGCCGTGATCGACGGCGACCGCATGCGAATGCTGCGAGTGCCAGAGGCCAAGGCCGCTATGGGGTTTCGGGCCGATTACGTTTTGCCCGAAGGGCACAAAGACGCCCTTTTCATGCTTGGCAATGCCGTGTGCCCGCCCGTGCCTGCCGACCTGCTGGCCGCCATCCGCGAGGCGGCCTAATGGGCTACGAAAACCCGCTTCTGCGCCTGCCTGCGGGTCAGGCGCTGCGCCGTCTGCCCAAGGCAGACCGGGCGCGCATCGAGGCCGTCATGCGCGAACTACGCGACCAGGCCAACGCCGAGGCCGAAACCGCGTGGAGGCGGCGCAAAGGGCCGATGGCCGCCTACTGGCGGGCCGTGGCCACCTACGCGCGCCACCTGGCGCACGCATTGAGCAAGGAGGTATCCGAATGAATCGCCAATTTCATAACGTCATTACGTTATACGCTACGCTACTTTTTGCCGTGGGCCTGGCCCTGGCCGCGCCCGTGCGGGCGCAGCAGACGGCCACCGGCCCGGTTACGGGCGTGTCCGATGGCGACACGTTCTACATGACCATCGACGGCCGGGCCGTGCGCGTGCGCCTGGCGCAGATCGACGCGCCCGAGAAGGCGCAGCCCTTCGGCCGCAGGGCCGAGCAATCCTTGCGCGACCTGATCGGCAAGCGGCAAGTCACCGTCACATGGACGCAGGCCGACCAATACGGGCGGCCTGTCGTCCAGGCCGAGGCGGACGGGGTGAATGTCAATGCGGAACAGGTGCGCCGGGGCTTCGCGTGGGCTTGGCCCCGCTACACCACCGACCCGCGCTTGCTCGACTGGCAGGCCGAGGCCCGCGCCGCGCGCCGGGGCTTGTGGGCCGACCCGAACCCGGTAGAGCCTTGGGTTTGGCGGCAGGTTCATAGAAAAGGTGGCCGCTGATTTTCTCGGACGCGAAACGCATCCAAAGAAACGACCATTTTTTAGGTGGCAGAGTGCTACACTTTTCAGGCGATTTTTTAGATACACCACGCATCCGAATAACTGCCGGATGCGCTTTTCACGGAACAGGGGCCGAAATGGGCCGCAAAACGGCCGTTTTGCGTGCCCACCAGGCCGACCGGCCGCATTGAGGGAGCCATGCCCAACTACTTCGGTTATCTGCGCGTGTCAAAGGACAGCCAGGACGTTGAAAGCCAGAAACTCGGGCTGCTGGAATACGCGAACCGTCAGGGCTTCGCGCCGATGACGTTGATAGCCGAGACTGTCAGCAGGGATACCAATTGGAAGGGCCGCGAACTCGGGGCGCTGCTGGACAGGGCAGGGCGCGGCGACGTGATATGCACGCCGGAATTCACGCGCCTGGCGGCCACGCCGGGCCAGGTCTTCACATTCTTGGAGGCGGCAGCGGGCAAAGGGGTTGTGCTGCACATCACCAAGACGGGCACCGTCATGGACGGTTCCATGCAAAGCCAGCTTCTGGCGGCGGCCTTCTCGATGGCTTCAATGATTGAACTGTCGTTCATTCGAGAGCGCACCAAGGAAGGGCTACGCAGGGCCAAGAGCGAGGGCAAGCGACTAGGACGGCCACCAGGTGCAAGCGGCAGCTTGAAGCTGGACGAGCGCGAGGACGAAATCAGGGGCTACCTTGCCATCGGCCTGCCCCGTCGGAAGATGGCCAAGGCGTTGGGCGTGGCTTACAACACGCTGGCCAGGTTCATCGAAAGAAAAGGGCTTGTGTCAAGCAAAAACACTTGACATATCGGACGGTTCCTAATACACTGGAATTGTGGTAATGGAAAGGGAAGGGCGATCATCATGAGCAACATCATCAAGTTCCCCAAGCCCAAGGGCAAGCAGGCTTTGCCTGCCTTCGAGCTTGACGCGGAGAAGATCAAGAAGGCGATGCCGAAGGCATCGACGGTGAAAGGCGTCTTCGCCTGGCTGTTCCTGCTGGTGCGGCTGCCGCTGTTTCTGGTCATGTATTGGCTGCGCCTGCCGGTGATCTTCTTGTGCAATCTGGTGTCCATCCCGATGCTGCTGGCCTGGCTGTTCGCGCTCTACGCCTTCCCCGACAAATCCGCGATGGTTTGGGGCTTCGGCATCGCCAGCTTTTCGGCCTTCGTCGTGTCGTGGGCTTACGACTTCATCCTGATGGCGATTTCGCCCCAGGACATGATGATGACCTTGTGAGGTGGCACATGGATGATGATCGCGTCAGCAAGGCCCGTGCAGAGTGGAAGAAGGAGCAGAAGCAAGCCGACATGGAGCGGCGGCTGTTCGACCTGGCCGCCGAGTTCGCGGCTTCGCCCTTCAAGCGGCTTGTGCTGGTTGTCTTGGTGTCGGTGCTGCTGGCCCTTTGGCTGTTGCCCCGATGAACGAAAGGGATTGGACGATGGACTTACTTACTCGCCGACTTGCGCGGCGGATGTTCTTTACCGAGGTTCCTTGCCCGGACGGCAAGGGCCGACTGGTGCTTTTCAACTGGCTTGGCCGCAACGCGCCTTTTGTGGTGCTTGGCGGTTGGGCCGCGCTGATGCTTGCATCGGCCTTGATGCGCGCTTGAGCGCAGGAGGAAACATCATGCAGAAATGGACTCAGACGGAGGCGGTAGCCTTCGAGTGCGCCCGCGAGGTCATCACCGACCTGCGAGCCATCCTCACCGGCCTGATCGCCGACGAATCCAGCAAGGAACACCCGGACGCCGAGCGCCTGGCCACCTTGCGGGCCGAGCGTTCGCGGCTGTTCCACGAGCGTGCCGGGCTGCGCGTCAAAGACCATGCGGCCGTGGCCCGCGTGCGGGCCGAGTACGGCGCGCGTGTGCGTTCCTGGCGTGCAGACCGTCAAGCGGTGGCCGTGTAGTGCATGGCCCGGAATCCAGACGAACACAGGCTCAGTGAGGCGGAACATCAAGCCATCTTCGAGCGTGACATAAAGCCCGATCTTTTCGCGGGCGCGAAACCATCCAGTCAGCCGGTGGCCGTCATCTTTGGCGGGCAGCCAGGCGCTGGCAAAAGCGCGGCCGTCGATGAGGCCATGAACGAGCTAGGCCCGCGAGGCGGTGCCGTTCAGATCATCGGCGACGACCTGCGCGACTACCACCCGAAATATGCGCGGTTGATGGAAGCGGACGACAAGACGGCCGCTTTCTACACCGACCGCGACACCGGCCGTTGGGTTGAAAAAGCCATTGCCGAGGCGAAGGCGCAGCGCGTCAATGTCGTGATCGAGGGCACCATGCGCGACGGCGAGAAGGTGGCCGCCACGATGGACAGCCTGCGCGAAGCGGGCTATCAGATCGACGCCCGCGCGCTGGCCGTGACTTCGCGCTTGAGCGAGCAGGGCATCATGCAGCGGTACGAGAACCAGAAGGCCGACCGTGGGGCAGGGCGCATGACCACGCCCCAGGCCCACCAGGCGGCCTACGATGGCATGTTGCAGACCCTTGACCGCATCGAGGGCCAGAAGCTGGCCGACCGCGTGACGATCTACCGACGCGGTGCCGAGGCGATCTATTCCAACGAACTCCAAGGCGGCCAATGGGCGCGCGAGCCGCAGGCCCGCGCCGTGGTGGAAGCCGAGCGCGCACGGCCGATGACCTTGCAGGAGCGCAGGGACTACGCCAAGGGCTTCGATGAACTGGCCGACATGCTGGCCAAGCGCGAGCGCCAGGCCAGCGCCGAAGAAGTCCGCAAAGTCGCCGACCTACAGCGCGAGGCCAAAGCCGCCGTGGCGGCCGAGGTATTCCGCCAGGAGCCACCAGAAAAGGCCGTGCAGCAGCATCCCGAGCTTGCCCCGGCTTACGGCTACGTTCGCGCCCGCGAAGCCAAGGCCGAGGCGGACGGCTTGAGCGAGCAGCAGCGGGCCATCGTCATGGCCCGCGTGCGCGAGACTGTCGCCGAGCGCATTGAGCGCGGCGACGTGCCAAGCGTGCAGATTCGGGAAGAACGCCAAGTGAAGGCCGAGCAGCAGCGCGACCCCGAGCGTTGAAAATCAACCTCTCCTGTTTTGGGCCGTTCGCTTGCGAACGGTTCAAAACAGGGGAGGCGACAAGCGGAGCGCGTCAGGGTATGCCCCGGACGATGGCATAGACCAGGCCCGCAGTGAAACCCGAAGCAATCAGCGCCGTGATGGCATGCTCCATCAGCCGCGACCACATCGAGCGCCGGAACTCTTTGGCCGCTTCGCCCAAGGCTATGCCCAGGCTTGCGGCCTTGTCGGAGGCTTCCGACCGAAAGGCCATGCGGGCGGCCTCTTGCAGCGCCGCCCGCTGTTCCTCTACCGTCTTGGCCGCAGTCTGCGCGGCCTGCGCCGTTTTAAGATCAAGGTATTCCGCCAGATCGGCCTTTGCCTGTTCGGTAAAGGCCGTGACAGCCAAGCGGAACTTGTCGCCCGCGTCATCGAGCGCGGCGACGGTGCCGGACAGCTTGCCTTCGGCATCATCGACCAACGCCGGGAGAGCTTCGACGCGGGCAAGCAGCCCATCCAGATCGCCAAGCACTTCGGCAATCAGGGCTTCGCGTGTTGTTCTAGGCCCGCTCATGATTGGGCCTTACTTGAACAGGGCTTTGAAAACATCGTCCAGGTTCTTGTTGGCCGTCACGGCGAGGCGCTTCAAGGCCACCATGCGAACGCACAGTTCCTTTTCGTCCTCGTCGGTGGCCTGGCGAAGCCGGGCGCGGTAATCGGTTTCGTCGGCCGTAATCTCCCCGAGGGATTTCCCGACCGCCTTCAACCGCTCGAAAACCTCGTTCGCGTAGATGGTGGCCTCTGGCTTCACCACGAACGATTTTTCGGATTCGGCCAGGCCGAACAAGGCGGCGAACTCGTCGGCCACGGCCTCATCGACTTCGACCTTGTTGAACACCAGGCGGATGCGCTTCTTCTCGATGCCGAGCTTTTGCAGGGCGCGGATGGTATTCACCGTGTCGGCCTGCACCTTCTTTTCCTTGACCACGGGCACCACGAAGAAATCGAATTCTTCGTGCGAGCCGTCGAACTGCTGCATCAGCTTCAAGAAGTCTTCGACGTTCGACGCGCCCACGTCGATGATCGCCGTGTCCAGCGGCATCAGTTCATCGACCAGTTCGCCGAACTTCTTGCCGCGCATCTTTTCCACGTCCAGGCCGTCAGCATCGGCCCCCGTGTTGATCGACTCGATGGAGTAGATCGGCGCGTCACCCATGCGGGGCTTGAGCAGATGACCGGCAACCGTGGTCTTGCCCACGTTGCCCGAAAAATTCAGGACAGCAACTTTCATGTTTTTTTCCTCTTTGCGAGTTTGGCCAAGGCGGCCAGGTCGGGCTTGTTCCCGATGATCTTGTCAAGGTCAGCCGGGTTATGAGAGCCGCCACCGGAGCTTTCAGCTTCGGTATCGACTTCATCCACCGGCAGGGCTGGTGATGGCTTCGACGGCTGGCCCGGAGGGCTGGCCGACTTCGCCGCCGTGATCGACGGTTTGCCGCGTTTCTGGCGAATCCGCTTCAAGGTTGTCTCGAATGTCGCAAGCGTCATTTCGAGGCCGTGCTTCGTCAGTTCTTCAACTACCGAAGCCCGAGGGACACCGGCAGCCAAAGCCGCTTCAACATCATCAATCACGTCCCGCAAGCGGGCGGCCTTAGACCGTTTCTTATCGTCGGAAGCAAGCGCGCGGAGTCGTTCAGCTATGGCTTTCCTATCCATTTGCACGCTCTTTTCTGGTTGAAACTGTACCGATTGTGTCCCGCTTCCGTTCCAATGTCAAGGTTTCGCGTCCGCGAAACGTATGGTTCCTGTCTCGCCAATGTCCGTGACTTGTCCCGGTCTTGGCTGTTTTCAGTACCGTTTGTGTTCCACAAAGCATGAGGGAAGGTAGGGGGGTGAAATCTAGGGCAGGATAGGCGCACGCGCCGCTATTTGGTACAATTGCCCGCAATTGATACCAAACCTGACCCCCCTACCTTCCCTCATGCCGGTACTGAAAACACTTGTCGAGCCAGGAACCAAAGCGCGCTTTCGCAGCATGGCGAAGGCGCGCGGGCTGTCCGAATCGGAGCTTCTTCGGGCCGTCATCCTGGCCGTCACCGGCGAGGATGACGACGCCGACCAGCCCATTGAACCGGATGCGGAGAAGGCCGACACCGCGCGCATGACAGTGCGGATGCCGCGCTTCCTGATGGAAGCGGCCACCGCACGGGGGAAGGTCAAGGGCATGGCACCAAGCCGTTGGGTGGCCGCCTTGGTGCAGTCACACTTGACCCGCCAGCCCGTCATGACCGATGACGAACTGGCGGGCCTGCTGGCCAGCAATCGGGAGCTTGCAGCGGTCGGCCGCAACATTAATCAGATCGCGCGGGCTTTGAACGAGGCGTTCCATGAAACCGAGCGCGTCAAGATCGAGCGCCTGGCCCAACTGCGCGATGCCATCGTGAAGCAGCGGGCCGCCATGCGGGCCTTGGTGCGGGCAAGCCAGAATTCTTGGGCGGCAGACGATGGCGCTGATTGAAGCCGAGCTTGGCAGCGCCCTACATCCGCCAGTCAAGCGGAAGGCCAACAACACCCGCAAGCTGCGTTCGACGGCCCGGCGCGTGGCCTCGAACTCCACCGAGGTCATGGTCAAGATCACGGGCTTTGGCAAGGGCGCTGGCCACGTCAAGGCCCACTTGGACTACATCAGCCGAAACGGCAAGGTGGAGCTTGAGAACGATCGGGGCGAAGTTCTCAGCGGCAAAGAGGAAGTCAAGGCGTTCTTCAAGGATTGGGAAAAGGATTTCGGCGACAGCAAGCGGCACAAGAACCAGCGCGACACCATGCACATGGTTCTTTCGATGCCGGAGACAACCGACCCCGAATCAGTCCGAAAGGCCGCCCGTGACTTCGCCAAGGCCACCTTCGGCCAGAACCATGAATACGTCTTCGCCCTTCACACCGACGAGCCGCACCCGCATTGCCATGTGACCGTCAAATGCCTTGGCTTTGACGGCACCAGGCTGAACCCCAGGAAGGCCGACTTGCAGGCTTGGCGCGAAGGGTTCGCCGACAAGCTACGCGACCAGGGCATAGACGCAGATGCAACCCCGCGCCGCGCCCGTGGCGTGGTGCGCAAGCCAGAACCGAACGTCATCCGCCACATCGAGCGCGGCGACAGCAGCCACGAACCCCGCGTGTCCAAGGTCAGGGCCGCAAAGATCAAGGAGGCCGCCCAGGAACTCACGGCCGAGGCCAAGGGCCTGCCCGTGGCGGAAAAACCGTGGGAGCAAGCCATCAAGGCGCGTCAGCGCGACGTGCGCCGCGCTTGGCTGGCGGCGGCCGAGGCGCTTGACCAGGCCGACACCCGTTTGACATTCAACCAGAAGGAGGCGCGCAATGAGCGACCCAACTACGACAGCATCGGCACAGATCGAGCACGATCAGGCCAGCGAGCAGCCGCCGTATATCAGTCCCACCTTGAAAAATCTGGACGCCAAGCACCGCCCGGAACCCTCTCCGGCGTGCGAAACCTGTCCGGCCTCGGTGTGGTTCAGCACCGACGAGGTTCTGAAATGCTTCTGCGGCCGAATGCACCTGATCGTGTGGGACGGGAACGAGCCGCCGATTCTGAAATGCGACGGCCGCGAACTGGCGATTCTCGCGCTCATGGAGGCGCAGAACGCCTAGATGGCCACCAGAGCCTGGCCGACGAAAACAAGGCCCTTGCAGGCCGCATACGGGCCTTTGTCGGGGCTATGCCGACCATCGACACAGAGCGGCACCAGATCAAGCGAGATCTGGCGCAGCGGTTCAGCAAGCAGGCCGAGAAGATCCTCGACACCAATCCGCAGCACGCAGCGCCGGTGCCGAGCGCAGGGCAAAAAAACGGCGCGGTCGAAGCCGCGCCAAAGCAGGGAGGGAAAGATGCGGAGCGTTAAGAATCCGTGCATTGAAGATCAATGCGGAAGATTCTCAACGTGGGCCGGATGATGGAGTCAAGAAGGGTGTAGTCAAGGAACGCCGTGAATCGTTCCACTGCGATCAGCGCAAGCATAAGACCGATGGCTAGCAAGCTGCTGATGGCATGGCCAAGTGTCTCGGATGAAAAGTGCTCGATAGCCAATGCTGCAAGCATGCAGACGGCGATGATTAGGTATTTGAAGCCTTTTCGGCGGATTTTTACTGTCACCATTGCAATCCCCTGCTTAGAGCAAAAATCAAGGCTAGGTGTGCAGGGTAGAAGGCATAGAAGACGTGCCGCAGGCGTGGCACTTTCACATCGACCAGGGGCGCGGCCAGCATCAACGGGATGGCGGCCAGTGCCCACAGGTTCTTATTCACCACGAACAGCGCCGCGAGGGCCAGCGTGCAGGCCACCACGGCGGCCTTGCTGCCCGTCTTGAAGTACCACCAGGCCGATACCGTGAAGGCCAGGGCAAACCACCAGAATTCCACGAAGGCCCCGCCTAGCAGGAACAGCGCCGCCGCTCCTGCCAGCCGTGCGAAACCGCCCTGCTCCACCAGGCGCACGACGCCGGCGGACACCAGCAGCATGAACATGATGTTCAGCGGCCACCAGCCAGCCAGAAGACCGCCCAGGCCGATGAAAAACGGGGTGGCGGCCAGGCCGTACAACGCGAGGCGTTTCATCACCCGGACATGCACGCCAGTGGCCAGCGCGCCGGGCCTGGCCAGGTTGTAGGCCAGCACGAAACCGAAAATCGGCATTGCGAGGCGACCAGCCTCGAATGCACCCGGTATCGTGTGCGCGAAAAGGTACTTGTTCGCGTGGTCAAGCACCATGAGCACCAGGCCGAGCCACTTCAAGGCTTCCAGCGTGCCGCCGCTGATCGTGATGCACTGCCCGCCCGCCGAGGCGGGCGAGTTGTGCGCGGTGGCCGAGGCGGTCATGCGCCCGTCCATTGCGCTGCAACGGCCTTGAGTCGAATCGCGTCCAGGGCCGCCCTTGCCTCATTGGCGTTGCACAGGTGGCCATACCGCTCGAAGGTGCCCTTCGGGTCGCCCTTCAAGCCCTTGCCGTCTGCGCCGTCAATGAACATCCCGTAGTAGCCAAACAAGCCTTCACTGGCGGCCTCGATGGCCTTGCCGTCGCCCGATTGGAGCGCCTGGCCCAAGCGGTCGAAGCAATGCAGGGAATCGGACAGCCACATCACATCAAGGCCGACTTCGCGCGGGTCGCGGCTTTCGTAGTCGCCCGCGTAGAGGCTGTTCGTGCGGATGGCCGTGGCCACGTCCGCGATGAACACCAGCAGGCGGCCAAGCTCAGGGGTCACGTCAATTTGCATTTGCGTGCCCTCTTTCGTTGTTGGCCAGCTTGACCGGGCCGCCCTTGAGTTCAGCAATGCGGGCATTGATGAACTCGATTTCCACGCGCCGATTCATGGCCTTGCCCTCTTTCGTCACGCCTGGCGCTGCAAAGTCTCCATCGGCCCGCGAGAAGACCTTGATCTTCTCCGGGCTGATGCCGTGATCGACCAAGAACTTCCGGGCGGCCATTGCCCTGGCCAGGGCAATGCGCGAGTCAGCAGGCCCCGCCACGCGGGAATCGGTTCGGCCGCGGACATTGATGCTGTCCGCAGCCTTGCCGGACGCAATCAGGACTTCGGCGACGGCCGGGCTTGGCCTGAATGCGGTGCCGCCAGTGGGAAAGGAAACCTGCACGATGGCGGCGGCGGCCTTCAACATGCGGGCCTCGATTTCATCGAGCCGCTGATGAACCTCGAAAAGCTCTTGGCCGGTGGCCTTCGGGTTCCTGCTGCCTTCATCGAGCAGGCGGCGAACGTCTGCAAGCTGGCTTTCGCACAGCTTGAGCAGTGCGGCCACGTCATCATCGCCGGGCTGCACCGCTGGCGTGTCGAGCCTGGCCACCGTTACCACGGCGGCGGCTTCGGCCAGCTCGGGCACCTTGTCCGGGGCCGCCTTCGTCGGCGCCGAGAAAATGCGCGTGGTCATTGGCGCCGAGAACGTCACCGATTGACCATTGGCCCACACCGTGAAGGTATCGACCACGCGGGCAAGGCGGTAGTACCGCCCTACCCTTTCGTAATCGACCGACGCCCCGGTTCCATCCTTGATCGACAGAACGGCCGGGGCCGAGCCGCCGAGGTCGAGCAGCGTCACGCTGCCATACACATAGGCGCGGGCTTCGACCAGGCCGCCCGTGGCGGTGTAATCCGGGCTTACAACGCGCGTGGCGCTTTCCTGGGGGGGTACATAGGCGCAGGCCGAGAAAAGCCCGGCAGCGGCCAGATAGAGGGCAATGCGGGCCGGTTTCATCGTGCGTGCTCCTTTTCTGCGGTGACTTCGCGCTTCACTTCGATTTCTTCTTTCACCTTCACTTCGGGAATCTGGCCGCGCTCGATGCTATTGACCACGTTCTGACGAACGCGGGCCATGACAATGGCGCGCTGCTGCGGGTTCAGGCCATCGGCTTCGGCCTTCTTCTCCATCGACGCGACGGCCGCCGCTGCGCCCGCAAGCTCCGGGTGCTTCTTCGCGGCTTCCTCGGGGGAGTCCTTGGCGAAGCTCTCAGCCATCCGCTTGTTGGGTGACTCCGGTTTGGCCTGCTCCGGCTGCTGCGCCTTCGAGTCCTTCGCCTCGTCGGTTTCGCGGGCGCGAAACTGCGAGGTGCCCTTCTCCACCTTGTTGGCTTCGGTTTGGCTGGTGCGCTTCGCCAGTTCGGCCTTGTCCTGCTCCGAAGGGCTGTAGCCCTTGACGTGCATGCCGCGTGCAGCGGCTTCAAGCCAAACTTCCTTGCGGAAAGTCTCGGAACCGGACACCTTGATTTCGTCCCATCCCCGCGCTTCGGCGATGCGAACCATAGATTCGGCAATCGCCTCGCTGTTCGACTTCGTTTCCAGCTTGTTGCCCTTGTCCTCGAAAGCCACCAGGTCGGTGTTTTTTGGGTGATAGAACTTGTTGCCGACATGGAGGTATTGCTTCTCCACATCGGGCGGAACGGCGGGCTTCACTTCGGTTTGGGTGGCCGTGAAAATCTCGTCCGACTCCACCTTGTTGTCGCCCGGCGCTTTGGCCGCCTGCGGCTTGGGTGCGTCGGCTTCCGCTTTCTTCAACCATGCCGCGCGCTGCGCGTCCTGCGCTTCCGAAAGCTGCTGCTGTTCCTTCTCGATGTTCGGCTCTACCGTGTTCATCCCAAGGGCTTCACGGGCCTGCGCCGTGTCGCGGGCACGCATGGCGGCCACGCGGTCAAGATCGGCCTGGCTGATGGTCAGCGGCTCGACTTCAACATCCTTGCCTGGCGATGCTTCGGCCCCGGCCTGTTGCACAGCCGGGTTAATCACCACCGTCTTGTTGGATTCGACTTCGGCCGCAACATCCTTCGACACTTCCGGCGCTTCCCTGTCCAGGGCTTCCCGGTAGTGCGGGTTCGCGTCGGCATTCGCCGTCATGTCACTGGCCTTGTAGAACCGTTCGGACTTGTCCGCTTCCTCACGGAATGCGGCGGCGTCCTGCTGCGCCTGGCGGGCGGCTTCTTCCGGCGTCCAGGCGGCAGCGCGTTCGCGCTGCTCATCCTTCATGGCCTCGAATTCCGCTTGCTTGCGTTCCTCTTTCGCCGCGATCTTCTCGTCATGGGCGGCATCGAGGGCATACACCTTCTCTGCCGTGCCCGGATAGCCCGGAATGGCCTTGTCCAGCCCATCCTTGTATTGCGGGAACTCGCGGGCGTTGTTGGCCATTTCGACAGCCGCGCTTTCCTGCACGTTCTTGTCCTCGATGCGGCGGAAGGCGTGGGCGTCAATCGTGGCCATTTCCCGGTCGGTTTCGGCATCGACGCCCTGCCCCACCGCCGCGCGCTGTTCGGCGCGGATTTCGATGGAGCGCAGCGCGTCACGGTCGATTTCCGCCTGCACGCTGGCCAGCGGCTTGTCGGCAGCGGTTGGGGGTTGCTGATTGCCTTGCCCGAAGGGTGTCGGGTCGTTGCGCACATACCATTGCCCATCGACCTTATCGACCTGCTTCACCGTGCCGTCAGCATCCCGGTGCTGGAACCGCGTAGAGCCGAATTCATCGGCTTTCGCGGCTGCGTCACTCGCTTTCGGGAAGCGGTGCGTCACTTCAAAATCGTGGTCATACACCTCGAAGCGGTGCGCCGGTTCGCCGCGCACGGTTTGAATGCGCTCCGCCAGTTCCTTGCCACCTTGACTTTGGTTGTTTGCGTCCATGTGTTACCTCACAGTTTGATGCCAGCTTGTTGGCAAAGACTGTCGGCGTAGGCGTGAAGCGCGGCTTCATCCAGTTCGCCGACTGCGGGTTTCTCGACCGCCGAGAAATCGACAGCGAAGCTCGCCAGCGACAGCTTGGCGAGGTTCGGAACGTCATCGGGCGTGACGGGCCGCTCCACCGTCACCACTTCCGTTCCGCCCTGCGCCGGTGCTACGACCGTCACAGGCAGTTCGCCGCCCATTTCGCGCTCATGGGCTTCGAGGTCGATCTTCGGCACGGGTGCGCCGAGTTCGCCCGCCTCGATGGCGTCATCCAGTTGCTTCTTGGTCGGCACCTTGTTGCCGAGTGCGTGCAGCCTGGCCGACACCGCCTTGAGGCGATCAACAAAGGCCCGGTCTTTGAAATACAGAACCTTGTTGGCCAAGATCGGCGGCACGTCTTCCATCACCACCAATTCGCGGGTCTTGCCCAGGCTGGTGATTTCCTGGGGGAGCATCAGCGCCCGGCGCTGATCGGAAGCACTCTCGCTTGGCGTCTTCTTTCCGAAGATGCTCTTGCTCTTGGAAACCGATATGCCCTTGACCGTCTGGTAGCCGAGCCATTCGGAAATGTCTCGCGCTGTCTGCGTCTCCGACGCCTTGGGCGGGTAGATGATTTGCAGCGCGTGGTTCGTGGTGAATGTTTGCGCTGCGTCCTTGCCATACACCTCGACCACCTGGGCCGGGCTTTGGATGATCGGCATCATCCGCAGCCAGTAACCAGCGATGTAGCTGATGCCCTTCGACAAGATCGGAATCTTGCCGATGGCCGTGAATTCGTCCATCAGCAGCATGCAGGTGTATTTGATGGCCTTGTTCTGGTTCGGCAGTTCGCGGGTGTTGAGGTCAATCAACTGCTGGAAAAACAGGTTCAGCAGCGGGGCCATCCGTTCGAGGTTGTCCGGCGTGACGCCCAGGTAGATCGACATGCGTTTCTTGCGCACGTCGCGCAAGTCAAAGTCGTTCGCGCTGGTGGCCGCATCGACCAGCGGATTCATCCACAGTTCGAGGCGGGAGCGGAAACCGCCGATGATGCCGCTGCGGGTGTTCTCCGCAGCAATCGAAATGTAGGTATTCAGGCCGCGCACGCATGCGCCTGACAGCGGATTCCCGGCCGCTGCCCGGTCGTTGATGATCTTGGCGAAGTAGGCCGAGCCATCACCATTGACCAGCGTTTCACGCAGCACCTGGCCGAGCGTCACCGGCTTGCCGGGGGTTTCCAGCAGGTACAGGCAGACGCCCAGGAACAGGCTTCGCGGCGTGGCCGTCCAAATCACATCCGTGCCCGGCTGATCGGGGAACAGCATGTTCCCGATCTTCTGCACGTCATCAATGCGGAAATTCGGGTCTTCGCTGATGTACGACAGCGGGTTATAGCGGTGCGTCCGGTAGTCGGTGGCGGCGGGGTTGAACAGGTAGCACTCTTGCCCGTACTTGCGACGGTAGGCGCTGGTTATGTCCCAGTTCTCCTGCTTAATGTCCAGAACGACAACGCTTTCCGGCCAGTTCAGCAAGTTGGGAATCACGATGCCGACGCCCTTCCCGCTTCGGGTCGGTGCGGAAATGATGGCGTGCTGCTGGCCCTCGAACATCAGGTAACGGCCGCCGAGCTTGCCAACGATGATGCCCTTCTCGCCGAACAGCCCGGCCTTGGTGATTTCGCTTTTCTTGGCAAAGCGGGCATCACCGAACAGGCTTTGTTTCGCGGGCGCGAAAAACAGCAGAGCGGGTGCAAGCAAGACAGCCAGCGAAATCCCGCTGGCGATGTAGAGCCACTTTTGAACCTGCGCATCGGCCCCGTAGTGATACCAATATTGGTACAGCGTCAGGGGCGTGGCTTCCTCAAACTTGCGGTCATACGCAAGCATGAAGATGCCACCAGCCAGGTAAGCCCAAAGCCCAACCACAAGCAGCAAGCCGCCGATGGCCAGGCCCGCTTTAGCCCATGAGTTGTCGCTTATGTTCAGGGTCATAGTAGATTTCTCGCAGCTTGCGTTGGTGATAGAACAGCACTACATCAATCGTCGTGAATAGCCGATGCTTGATGTAGTTGGTGTCCAGGTGCGCGCCGGTGCGGCTGTCCTTGATAAGCGCGGTCAGTTGCTCGAACGACTCGAACGCGCCGTTCGCGTGCATGGTGGAAATGGAACCGGGGTGGCCGGTATTGACCGACTTGATGAACTCCCAAGCCTCATCGCCGCGCAATTCGGCCAGCAAGATGCGGTCAGGCTTCATCCGCAGGCAGGACGCCAAGGCTTGCTTGGGCGTCACCTTGGCCCCGCCCTCGTCTTCCCGCGCGTAATACAGATGAACCTTGTTGTCGTGCTGGTTCAGGAACAACTCATGCACGTCTTCAATCGTGATGAGCCGTTCTTCGGCCGGGATGCTGCGAATCAGGCTTTTGGTGATCGTGGTCTTGCCCGAGCCGGTCTTACCCACGATCAGGATGTTCCGATGCTTGCGCACGGCCAGGTCGAGAAAGTCCTTGATGCGTTTCTCGTCCTTGAGGCGCACAAGCTCATGCTCGAAGGGCTGTAGCTCGTCATCCACATCCGCGAATTCCTCGAACGCGCCTTCGGCATCCAGTTCGTCAAGCGTCTTGTCGATCATCGACGGCTTGCGAATCGTGATGGAAACCGTGTGCGGCTCGCAGGCCGGGGGGATGATGACCTGCACGCGCTCACCGTTGGGCAGCGCGGCCGACAGAACCGGCTTGTCGTTGGAAATCGCCTTGCCGTTGTAGCTGGCAATCAGGGTTGCCAACTGGCGGCAATGGTTGAACGACAGCGCCGGGGCATCGTGGCGCTTCCATCCGTCCCGCCCTTCCGTCCAGACTTCGCGCGGCCGATTTACGCAAACTTCCGTCAGCGTTTCATCGGCCAGGTACTCGCGCAGCGGCTCGATGTATTCATCGAGCATTTCGGATGACTGGCCTTCATCCTTCATAGGTGCCAGCATGATTTGTCTGGTCATGGCTTCACCTGCAAGCCATAGACGCCAGAGAAATCCAGATCGCGGGCGACCATGACTTGAATGTGATCGCCTTGGTTCTTGATGAGCGTCGGCGGGATGTTGATCGAGTTCTTCAAGGCTTCGGCCGCCATGTCCTGCGCGGCGTCCGAGGTGTTGCCCAGGTTGAATGTCTGATCGCTGCCGTTCGTGCGGCGCGTAGCCGCTGCCGCGAAGTCATCGACCAGGCTCAACATGATTGCGCCGCCGAAACGCTCCCAAAAGTGCGTATCAACCCACCCTTCAAGGCCCGAGCGCCCGAGGGCATCCGTGCCCGGCGAGTTCAGGGACACCACCACACCGTTAGGCGTTTTTGCACGCGACCAGAGCACGAACAAACGCGCCTGGCCTTGCTTCAAGCCGCCTTGGTATTCGCCCACCAGTTGCGAGCCGCGATCAAGCAAAAGCACCTGGCCGTTGTCGCTGTAAACATCGCGCGTCAGGCGGCAGGACGTGATGCCAGGAACCGTGCTATCCAGCGCGGTTTCAAGTGCGCAATCCAGCGTGGTGCCCTTGGTAATCAGGAAATTACGGTCGGGCAGTGAGGAAGCGGCAACGCCTTGCGTTACCGTGGGTTCCAGCCGGGTTGCCAGTTCGTTCGAGCGGCCTTGACCACTCAAACCGCTGCCACCGGCGCTTGCAGGAATCGGCGCGGGCTGCACCGGGCCACGGCCCTGCTGGCCACCGTTGCCGTTCTGCGCGCCCACCAACAGCGTGCCGCCCATCTTGCGGTCAGACCAGTGCGGCGGCTCCTTGCCTGGCTTCTGCTGGACGGGAATCGGCGCGGCCTGCCTGATTGGCGGCACCTGGCCAGCCGGTGCGGGCGGTGCAACCGCAATCGGAGGCGGGGCCGCAGGAATGGCCAACGGCGGCAGGTTGTTGGAAACCTGCTCGTCGTTCTGCTTCTTGCGCGGCTTCGGTTCCTTGTCGCCATTGACTGCAACGATGAGCGCAGCGGCTGCGCCCAGGATGAACACGAAGCCGAGCATCGTCACCAGCTTGTTGCCGCCCTTGCGCCGATTCACCGAGGGCAGGCCCTCGTTCTCTTGCGCTGCACGCGCCGAGGCCGCAGCGGCGGCGGCCTCTTTTTCGCGGGCGCGAAATTCCTTCTTGCTCTGCGCTTGCATCGCTTCGGACAAGGAAGGTTCCGCGTTCATATCTGGCAGGCCGTCATCGTCCGGCGTGGCCTTGCCGCCCTTGAATTTGTCGAACATGCTCATTACTGCGCTCCCTTAATCACGCGCTCCACATCGGGGGAAACAGTCCCGGTGATGTTGTCGATACCGCCGTCAAGGTCGAACGACTTATTCACCACAGAGGCCACGGCGCTGCCCTTGCGCAGCATCAGATGGCGCACCATTCGTTGAATCACGATGGTGTTGCCGTCGATGACGTTGGTGTTAATCAGCGCCTCGTTGCCTTGCTCATCAACCGAATACACGGCAGGCATATCCCGGTTGTTCGTGAAGGTCAGGTAGATGAATCGCCCATCGTCACGCGCAGCGGTCGGGCTGACTTCGGCCGAGCCAGCCACCCAATAATCGAAGTTCTGGCCCGCCTTGGTGGCGTCCGACAGCTTCCCCTTGATTTCGCCTTGCTTGGCTGCTGCCGCAGCCTTCGCCGCGTCTTCTTCGGGGTAGCGGAATGCCAGGGAGAAAATCAGGTTCGGGTCGGCCCAGGCCGTCGAATCCTTCACCCGGCGCGGCTGCACGACCAGGGCGAATTGATAGATGCGCTTGTCCGTCACGACCGTGACGTTCGTATCCGCCTTTTCGGCCTGCGGCTTGATAAACAGGTTGCTTCCGCGTGGAATCACCTTCCAAGCCTGATCGTCGCCCACCGCCACATCGCGGATGGTTTCGGCGGGCGAGAACTGAATGTGCGTGGATACGCCGTAGAACGTGGGCAGCTTGACCACGTTCAACGGGTTGTAATCCACGATGCGGACGCGCGGGTCATAGTCGCCTTTAGGCGGCGTGATTTCCGCCAGGGCCAGGGCAGGCAGCAAGAGGCCAAGCAAAACGATGCGTTTCATGGCGGCCCCCTTACTGCTGAATCGCCGGGACGGCGGGCCGGGCTTCCGTGGTCGGGAAAACCGTCACGGAAGGCGCGGGAGCCGAGGCCACGGGCGCGACGGCTGCAACCGGGGTTGCCGCCGGGGCCAGCGCGTCAGGGTCATTCCGGTACTCAACCACTTGGAAGCCAAGCGGGTTGATGCCCCGGTCTTTTTCGGCCATCGGTGCCTTGGTGTAGCGGAACGTTACCGTAGCTGCCCAATGCGTGATGATCGGCTTATCAAGCCCGCGCTCGATCTCCTTGGTGTAGCGCACCAGGGCCACCGTGGGATTGATGAAAGACGTGCTCTTGATGCCGATCTTGACCTTGGCGTAATCGCCATAGACGGCCAACGGCGAAAGCGGGTTCTTCGGATTGAAGAACTGAAAATACTTCTGCTGCTCTGTCGTGCTCGACATGAGGCCGACGTTGTAGTAGTAGTCTTCGGCCAATTCCTTGGAATAGCCTTCGCGGTAGCGGACATACCACTGCACGAAGTATTTATTCATGGCCTCGTCGTAGTTGGTCTTGCCGTCCGTCAGGGCCTCGACCACATCGACAATCCCCGTGGAGTTATCCACGCGGATGACATACGGCTCCACCGTCTTGAGCGGCATCATGGCCGACACGGCGAATACCGAGGCAATCGCCGTGACACCCGAGCCGATGGCCACCCACCAGGCGGCCTTTCTCGACTTCTCGATTTCCCGCACCTTGTCCGTTTCCCAGGTACGGGCTTCCTTCAAGTAGTTCTCGAAGTCCTGTTTCTCGACCTTCTTGCTCATTCGATTCCCCTTTGGTTGCCGTCCGATTCCACCGGCGCGCGGAACCGGATGAAGACTTGATTGCCGCCTTGGTGCCGCGTGGTGTTCCACACCACATCAGCCACCCCGCCGCCCTGCGCACCGATGGCGCGCAAGGCGTCTTCCAGGCGAACCCCTTGCAGGTTCAGGCGCACGGGCAAAGGCGTGGCTTGCCCGAGCGTGGGCATGACGTTCAGTTGAGGGGCCACCGTTTTGAGTGCTGGCAGCACTCCAACAATGTCCCCCTCATAGACGAAATTGAAAACGTCCAGCCTGGCCGGGGCCGCTGGAATGTTGATCGGCCGGTACTCACCTTCGGGCAGCGGCGGTTTCGGGGGAGAGCCTGCGCATCCCGCCAGTAGGCAAGCTGCGACGACTCCAAGCATGTAGCGCATAGAAAAACTCCTAGTCTCGAAAACGGTCAAGTCACGCCGTCAATATAACATACATTGCAGGCGCAACACATATCATTTTGCGGATTCAGGGCGCATAAAAAAGGCGGTTTCGCGTCCGCGAAAAACCGCCTTGTTTTGGCCACTAGCCGCGTGCTACGCGATTGCGTGTCCCCCCGGTGATCTTCCGATAGACAGCCATCGGTGCGCCTGCTGCCGCCTTCGCCGCATTGCCAGCAATGCGAACATCAGAGCGTGCCCGGTTGTAAGACCGGCGCAGGTTCGTCGGCCGCATGGCCGCCATGCCGCCGCGCGTCTTGCCGTAAGCCCAACTGACCGCGCCCAGGGTGCCGAGGGCCACGCCACCGCCGAGCGCCGAGGCCATCGCGGGCATTTGCACCAGGGCCAGCGCGCCGATGATCGAAAACACGATGGCGGGCAGGGCTTGGTTCAGGGACGGGTCGGCCAGCACCGTGCCGGAAGCATCCGACAGGTACTTTTCCAAGATCGTCATGATGAGCTTGATCGCGGCGGCCGAGAGCATCACCAAGAACACATAGTTCAGCACCTGGCCAATCCAGGCATCGAAGAACCGCTTGGTCGGCTCGAAGATCGTCAGCAGGATGAAGATCGGGCCAACGCCCAAGGCGACGGCCAGGCCCATCTTGGCCAGGGCCAGCAGAAAAGCACCGTAGCCCGTGGCAATAACCGCAACTGCCCAAATTGCCCAGGCCATAATCAACAGGCCCATATCAGGGATGCCGAACGTATTTTTGTTCGCCATCGACTTCTGATAATAGGCATCGCCGAAGTCGTACATCTTCGACATGAGCGTATCAAGATAGCTGGCGTTGCTGGTGCCGTTGTCCCCACCAACATACGAAGCCAGGGAATCCGGCGCATTCCACAGCCAATCAGCCAAAAAGCCGTTGTAAAGCCCTAATTGCAGGGCCACCCCCACGATGAGGGCCAGGCGGACAATCCGCCCTACCCCATCCGTGATCGGCTCCGAAATCACCCCCCGCATCATCGACCAACCCCACAGCATCACATAGATCGTGACAAGGGTTGTGGCCACCGGCGTGATCGCGCCGATAACGCTACTGGCGGTGTCGCTTACATAGCTGGTCAGCGCATTGCTCAGTTCGGTGAACATGCGCGAGTAAAAACCGAAGTTACTTGCGGCCATGAATCACCATCCTTTAGGCATCTCGCCCTTGGTTGAATCGGCGCTTACCGCCGTTGCAACCTTGGCGCACGTTTCGTTGTGCGACTTCCCGGCGCAATACTTCATCAGGAACTCGCTGCCTTTGATCGGGTTGCCGTCCGCATCAACCGGGTGATGAGGGTCTTCGACATGCGGAACCCCATCACTGCACGCGCTCAAAAGCACCGCTGCCACCAAAACCACCAGACCAAAACCCTTGTTCATCGCAATCTCCTAAGAGCGGGTGCCCCCGCAGGGGCACCGCATTGAATTACCACCCCGAAGGCATGGCTCCCTTCGACGACTTCATGGCGATTTCATTGACTTGCTGGTTATGCAAATCCTTCTGCGCCGAAGCCAGTTGGGCGAGCATTTGCAGCTTGTTCGCCTCGTTTGCCATCATGACCTGTTCGGCCTGGATGCGGCCTTGCAGGTCGGCAATGTCTTTGGCGTCCGGCGCTGCATTCACCTTGTCCAAGAGCACCTGAATGTCTTGGAAACGCTTGCTGGCCGTCTTGTAGGCTTCTTCGGCCCCTGCCCGATTCAGCGCGGCCTGCTTGGCGACCTGCTCGAACGCCTTGGCGGCATCGCTGCTGGCATCCAAGCTGGTGGAGGCAATCTCGAACTTCTTCGCCGCGTTGCGAATCGCTTCCCACTGGCCTACGCCATTGCTCAGGATTTCTTGGTACTCGTCGGGCAGGTATTTCCGGGCAAGCGGGTTATTCACCAGATCGCCCATGTTGCGGATGCCGCTCAGGTTGTTGTATGCCTTCTGCATTTCCTGAATCTGCTCGACCATCTGCTGATACTGCTCTGCCCATGCCACCACTTGCTGGATGGCTTGGGCCAGGTTTGCCCCGTCGATCACAGGAATACCGGCATGCGCCGGATTCCCGGCCGCGAGGCCCAGGGCCAGGGCGATTGCCCCGAAAAACTTCTTCAACACTTTCATCAGAATGCTCCTTTACGAATGCGATGGAATTCAGGCAACCAAACTGCCGGGTCTTCGCCCAACTCCGCAACCAGCTTTTCAGCCAGTGATGACGTGGCCGTGTTGCCTGAAAGGACAGCCAATTCATCGTCAAAACCGCGTAGGTTGAGTTCCGCAACCACGCTGTTTTGTCCCTGCTTGATGAGGAACTGGCGCGACTTCTCGCCGAGTTCCTTGACGATCTGGAATTCCCGCTCCGTCAGCTTGAAACCATTGACGTAATCGTCATAGTCCGCTTCCGGGTTCGGCAGGAAAATCTTGGTGGCCGTCTGCCCGATGATTGCGTAGGCAATCGGCGACTTGAGAACCTGTTTCGGCGACTGCGTGAACATCACCAAAAAGCCGTCCTGCTTCCGAATCGTCACCAGCTTGTTTTGCGCCAGGTCTTCAAAGGCCGGGTCATCCAGCAGCTTCCAGAATTCATCCAAGAAGATCGGGATGCGGCGGCCGTCGATCAGGCTTTCAATCCGGTGGAACAGATACATGATGGTCGGCGTGCGCGTGGCGTCGTTGTCCAGAAACTCCGTCACGTCGAAACCCACCATCGTGCAGTTGTCCAGCCGAAGCGTGTCTTCGGCGTTGTCGAACAGCCAGCCAAGCGGCCCGCTGCCGCACCACTTCGAGAGCCGCACATGCAGGCCGTTTTCGTCCGTGGGGTCGAGGAATTCCAGCACCGAGCGCAAGCGGCGCTTGGACTTCGAGGCCGACATGACGCCTTGGATGGCATCGCTGATTTCACGCTCCTGGCGGGGCGTGATCGGCAATGCCTCATGCTTCACAAGCTGCTTGACCAGCTTTTCCAAGAACGTCATGTTGTTGGGCGTCGGTTCCATTTGGAACGGGTTGAAGCCAGACGGCAGGCCGTTCTTGAGCGGGTAATACCGCCCGCCCATCGCTCGCACGCCCACTGCCGCGCCCAAGTCCTTGTCGAACAGAACGCACGACAGCACCTTGCCCTTGTCGGGCTGGCTGAACTTCTGCGTTTGGGCCAGCAGAGCCATTTCCAGCACGGTCTTACCCGTCCCCGACTTACCAATCACCACCGTGTTGGCCAAGTCCTTGTGGTTCGGGTCGAGCTTGGCCGCCTTCTTGGCGTCCGCGCCCTGTTCGCCCTTGTGGAAATTGAAGTAATACGGTGCGCCGGAAGTCGTTTTGAACATCATCACGGCGTCACCCCATTGGTTCCCGCGAATGCGGCCAATGGGGTAGTTGTGGAAGCTGCTGAACCCCGCGAAATTGCGGCTGGTAATGTCGCCAGCGCGCACCCGGTAATCGAAGTTCCCAGGCAGTTGCGCATAGAAGGCCCCGGCAATGCCGGAATCTTCACGCGCCCACTTCATGCCTGCTTCGGACAGCACCGCACCTGCATCGCTGATGTGTTCGTTCAGGGCCTTCTGATCGAAGGCCCGCACAAACACGCTCAAATGGTGCGTGCCCATCACGAAGCGGTTGGAGGTCAAATCGTCCAAGGCATCGTCAATGTCTTCGACCTGGCTCACCGCCACGTCACCGGCATTGACCATGCGGGCCTGTTGCCGCTTCATGCGGCCCACGGCCACCGGCTTGGACAGGAAGGTGAAGGATTGCGTCACGACCAACTCGAAGGGCATTCCGAGTAGGTCATTCAGGATGCCGGGGCACGTCATCGCCGGGTATTCCTGAATCGTCAGCATGCCGCCGTATTGCGTGGCCGTAGGCCCCTTGAGGGACAGCAGCCCACCCTTACCGAAGAACGGCCGCGAGGTGGTCAGAATGTCGCGGATTTCGGCGCGCGGCAGCGGGAAGCGCCGCCACTCGCCGTTAATCAGGAAGGCCAGGAATTCCAGCACTTCGGAGAACATCAGGCCGTTGTGTTCGTAGCAGCCGAGCAAATCCGGCTCGTAGCGGTCGAGCGCAGCCAGGGCCGTGTTCGTCACTTCGTCCAGGGCTTCCAGTTCGTCAAGCTGCTTTTCCTGCAACTCCTTCGGGTCTTTCGTCCCGAAGAAGTCGAACAGCTTGGCGGCCTTCATCGGGGCCGGGCGGTAGATCAAGGTCACATACAACTCATTGACCAGCATCTTCTCGCCCGCCATGTGCTCGCGGTACTTCTCGTTGAACTCATGGCAGAAACCGGGCTGGAACTCGCCGCCCGGATATTCGCCATACTCGCGCCGCACGATGTGCGACCACACCGCTACATGGGGCGATGCGATGTTGCGCATGAAGCCGTTTAACTGGTCGTGCCAAGAATTGATGTCCCGCACGTCCGCGCTTTCGTGCGCAGCGCCTTGCATCCGAATAACTTGGATGTAGTCGCCGCTGGCCAGCTTCACCGCGTTGCGAGTGACGTGGCTCGAATAGGGAATGAATGCGGCCGAAATTTCTTCGGTCTTCAATGCGTCGGCGTATTTGAATGCTGCGCCCATTTATTGCTCTCCTTCGGTTCTTGGAAGCGTGAAGCCGATAACTTCCAATTGCCCATAACGGCGGATGTTTTTCAGCAGGCGCACGCGCCGTTGAAACTCGCGCTCGAACACGTCGGGGATACCGAACATGCGCGGGGCGAAGACAAGGCAGGCCGCCGCGATCATTGCGCCCGATGCGCTCAGGTAGATCGCCGCTGCCCGGATGGCTTGGGCGATTTCCTCGCCGCTTTGCCCTTGAATGGCCTGCTGGAACTGCGGGGCGAACATCGCCACCATCAGTACCGCCAGGCCACCGACCGAACCAAGCAACCGGATATAGAAGGTCAGGAACCTTACTGTTCCGGTCACTTGGGCAAAAAGAAACGCGCCCCAGGTGCGCGCGTCCCTTTTTGCCTCTTTCCGCAGACGCAAGTTTTCAGCGTCGGTCAGCTCGCCGCACTTCTCGCCGTCCAGGTAAATGTGATAGTCCATAGCTGTCCTCGCTGTTTTCGCGTCCGCGAAAATCACTTAGTCCATTTCTTGGTCGGAAGCGGCGAAAAGCTCGCCGCTCCCCAAAACCGCGTGTTTCGGCAGCGCCCGAGCGTCTTCATCCACATGAAGATGGAATAGAAGACACCGGGGTCATTGGCGCTGACGAGGTACAGGACACCGTGAATCGGCACGGCCAGCAGCAGATAGAGCGGGTTGCCGACTGCCAGAAATATCAGCGTCGTGGCCATGAACTCGACAACGAACGCGATATACGGGATGCCCCACATGGTTGCGGGGCGCGTCAAGCCGACAAACAGCGGGTCGGTGTAAACGTCTTGTGCGCCCTGTTCCATGATTAAGACGCAGCCGAAATGACGTAATCAACGATGGCCGCCGCGCCGAAGATCAGCACGATGCCGATGATGATCTTGATGGCCCAATCCCACGACAGCTTGCCCGCGATGGCCGCGATGCCGCACGCAATCACCGCGATGATCGCCAGCGTGCGGGTCAGGCCGCCCGTGAAGATTTCCAGCACCTTGTCGGCTGCGCCGTCCCAGGGCGCGGCCATTGCCACTTCGGGCATGACCGCGACGAAGGCCAGGGCCAGCAGCATGAGGAAACCGGCCGCCTTCTTGTCGGCGTCCATCTTGGCGATCTTGTTGGCGGCAATAGCCGCCTTCGCGTTCATGTAAAGGGTCGTGATGTTCATTTGCTTGAGTTCTCCAACTGATAAAGCGAAAGGCTGATGGACGGCGGGATGCCGTAGTTCTCTCGAATGTGGCGTGCCAGCCTGTCTAAGCTCGCCCATTCACGGATGGTTTTGCGTGTGGTCAATAAATTCCAATCTCCTTCTTTCCAAGTCAGATTCACGATGATTTGGTATTTGCCGGAATCGTTCTGAACGATGTTCAGCCGCTTGACGGCCTTGTTCAGCATGAAGTCCTGCAATTCCGCTTCGCTCAAGGTATTCATGTGGGCATTTCCCAGGTCACACCTCGCTTACTGGATGACAACGGCCTTAGTCTAGCACAAAACATATTATTTTGAAGTCGCAATTTATGGTATTTCGCCAAGTCGCGGAAAGTCATTTCGCCTTGTCAAAATCCGGCTTCCCGTTCTTGTTTTCATAGGTGGCCTTGCAGCCTTCCTTGAAGCCAGAACAACCCCAAAAGTCATAGCCGCCCTTGCCGGGCTTGGTGCGATGAATCAGGGGCTTGCCGCATTTCGCGCACGCGAAAGCCGAGACTTCTTGCGGCTTCCGTTGTCCCGGTTTGCCGCCTTCGTCCGGCAACGTCACAGAACAATCGGGATGCCCTGAACATCCCCAGAAGTGCCCGCTTTTCCCCTTGATGCGCCGCAATGGCTTGCCGCACTCGGGGCAGGGATGTTTCGGAGTGGCCGAAACTTCCATCGTTGCAAGCTCGCGCTGCAACTGCTCATGCACCTTCCTGATGACGCCCCGGTAGGCCGCCTGGCCCTGCGCGATGCGGTCAAGGTCTTCTTCCACTTCGCGGGTAAAGCCCAGGTCGATGAAGCCGAACTTCCCGACCAGGGCATCTACCACCAGTTCGCCGGTAGGCGTGGGCACGAGGTATTTCTTCTCGACGCGGACATAGGCCCGCGAAACGATGTTGTCCATGATGGCCGCGTAGGTCGCGGGCCTGCCGATGCCTTCGCTCTCCAACTTCTTCACCAAGGTGGCCTCGGTGAAGCGCGTCGGCGGCTTTGTCTTCTTTTCCAGCAGCTTGCCGCGCGCCACATCGAGGCGCTGGCCAGCTTCGAGAAGCGGAATCGGGTTGGCGGGTTCCTTGGCGTCCTCGCCTTCGTCTTCGGTCTGGTCGCCCGCCACCAGCTTGAGCCAGCCGGAATACGTCAGCGTTCGGCCTTTGGCCTCGAACTCGACGTTCTTCCCATCGACCGGCTGCGCGCCTTGCAGGCGCACCGTCCGCACGGCATAGCGCGCGTCCGCAAGCTGGCAGGCAATCGCACGAAGCCGAATCAGTTTGTAGAGCGCCCGCTGTTGTTCGGTTTCGCCCGCTTCTTCCACGTCCCAATGCGTCGGCGTGATGGCCGGGTGTCCCACTTGCGCGCCTTCCGGCGCTTTGAACTTCCGGGGCGATTCGGCCATGTCCAGGCCGAGCTTGACCGCCACCGCGTATATGTCGCCCAGGGAGTCATCCGACACGTTCGGGTTGTCCGTGCGGTGATACGTGATGTGGCCCTGCTCGTAGAGCTTCTGCGCGGCTTCCATCGCGGCCTTGGGGTTCAGCCCGAGGGCCACGCTGGCGGCCTGCTGCATGGTCGAAGTCGTGAAGGGCGGCGGCGGGCTGCGCTTCGCTTCGCCCTCGTTGAACGACTTGACCACCACCGCGCCCACTTGGGCCACGGCCGCAGCAAAAGCCCTGTCCATGAAATACGGGTTGTCATCCGTCACGAAGTCGGGCTTCGTGAGCCATTCGGC
This sequence comes from Thauera mechernichensis, assembly GCF_029588855.1. Classification (NCBI taxonomy): domain Bacteria; kingdom Pseudomonadati; phylum Pseudomonadota; class Betaproteobacteria; order Rhodocyclales; family Zoogloeaceae; genus Thauera; species Thauera mechernichensis. The sequence goes on from NZ_JARQZE010000027.1 coordinate 27,984, forward strand.
CGACCACTCACTTTCGGTTTTCGCGTCCGCGAAAAACAGCATGGCCCCGAAATGGTTCGTGACCTTGAAAGCGCGAATCTGACGTTCGCGCTCGACCACCAGGCGCACGGCCGGGCTTTGCACCCGGCCTGCTGAAAGACGTTCGCCGCTCTGGCGGCTCAGTTCCGGGCTGACCATGTAGCCCACCAGCCGGTCAAGCACGCGCCGCGCTTCCTGCGCCGCCACCCGCTGCACGTCAATCGACCTTGGTTGCAGCAAGGCCGTCTTCACGGCATTGGCCGTGATTTCGTTGAACGTGACGCGCTGCGGGTTCGAGAGCTTCAAGCACTGCTGCAAGTGCCAGCTAATGCTTTCGCCTTCCCTGTCCGGGTCGGTGGCCAGATACACGGTATCCGCGTTTTTGACCAGGCCCTTGAGCCTGGCCACCACGTCAGAGCCGCGTTCGGTCAGTTCATAGGTCGGTTTGAAATCGGGCGCTTCCACGCCCATTTCCTTCTGCGGCAGGTCGCGCACATGCCCGACGCTGGCCGCGATCTTCCAGCCGTCGCCCAGGATGGCCGATAGCTTCGCTATCTTGCCGGGCGACTCAATAATCATGAGTTTCATCAATACACCATCACGCTTTGGGTTGAGCCGCCGCCATACACGCTCGCGCCGTCGCCTTCGGCCGCTTGCTGGCCTTCGGCTTGCAGCCTCACCGGCGCGTCCGGTGCGGCCTGCGCCTGGCGCGGCTTGACCGCGGGCTTTGGGGCCGCCTTGGGCGCTTTCGCGCCCATGAGCGGAATGGGTGCCACCACCGGCACCGCTGACGCGGCACCGGCGTTATTCACCACCTTCTGCACATACCCGTTGGAAAACCCGCGCGTGAAAGAGCCGGTGTTGTAGGCCGACAGCGCCGCATGGAGCGCCGCTTGTTCGCCCTGCACCTTGCGACTGGCCGCTTGATAGTTCCAGTGGAGAATCGTTGCGGCCGCCGCAATGTTCTTGCAGGCGTCGAAGGCGTCTTCGACCGTCAGGCCGGTCTTGCGCAGGTTGGCCGAATTGACTTGGCCGAGGCCCATGTCAATGTTGTAGCCGTTGGCAATCAGCCATTCGGCTGTTGCAACGGCTTCGGCCTTGTTCTCGGGCTGGCGGGCCAGTCTCGCACCGCCATTGACGCCAATCGCCAAGGGCCGGAATGCGGATTCCGTCCTGACAATTGCCGCCATCGTTTCGTGCGCCACCCACGGGGCGCACTCTTGGGCCAGTGCGATGAAGTCCATTCAGGCACCCCCGCCGTACATTTCCTGGCGTCGGCGTTCTTCGTCCTCGCGCCTGATGCGCTCGTTGTATTCCGCCAGGGCCTGGTCGTACTTGTCCGCCTCGACCCAATAACCGCCACGCTCGGGGATGCCGACATAACGGGGCTTGGTGTCCTGCAAGTCGGTGTAAGCGTGGTTCGTGTAGGCCGCGCAGTAGCTCGGCATGCTGTTGGCGATATACACATAGTCGTTGTCGCCGCCGCCCCAACTGCGCAACGTGGCGTTCAGAGAACTGGCATCGCAGCGGCCTGCGCCTTGCGACATGGCATTGACCAGCGCCGACATTTCCGGCGTCTGGTTGGCCACGGGGCACAGATCGAGGAAGTTCCGGCGCTTCTTAATCGTGTCGGACAGCTTCTTGGCCGTGATGCTGAAATACTTTTGCAGGGACGGCTGGCATTCATGCGGCGGTTTGCCGGTGGCCAGGCAGAGAATGGCTTCGCAAGCGAGCCGGGTATCGCCTTCGAGAACCTCTTGGGCCATCGCCGGGGCCGTTATTGCGGCTCCAAGCGTGGCAGTCAGGACGAGCCTTCGCAGTTTCATTTCGCTATCTCCTTCGCATGCTGATTGACTGGTTGAGAGGGTTACAAACTCTGACAGTTTGCGCAAGCAATATAGCACATCTTGCGGCTTCGACTATCAAAATATCGTTGCTGCAATTTTGTGCAAAACGGGGTTGTGATGCAGGGATTCTTGAGAGGATGAAGGCATAGGCCGGGGCATTTTTCGCTGCGCGAAAAACCGGGATGCCCGTTCCAGGCGCGGCTATTCGCCTTGGTCGCTGCGCGACTGGCCTTTGGCCACCTTCCAGGCCACCACTTGCCTGCGCTCTTTGGGGG
>NZ_JARQZE010000028.1:0-29375 GCF_029588855.1 Thauera mechernichensis
ATGCACTGCCGCCTGCTCGGCCGCCCGGGCCGCTTCCGTGCGCTGCAGCGCTTCCTCGACCACATCGAGAAGCACGACCGCGTATGGGTGTGCCGCCGCGTCGACATCGCCCGCCACTGGATCGAGCGCCATCCCTGGCAGCGACGCGACGTGTAGAAACACACCGCCCCATGGCGGGGGCGCACGTGGCGTTTCCCCGTAGGGGCGGCGCCAGCCGCGAGCCTTTTTTGGCCAGGCCTCCAGCCGCATCGCCTTCAACTCCTCGCGGCTGGCGCCGCTCCTGCAGGATGGGGCTGACCGCGGCGCTGGTCGGCGGGTCAGGCGAGTCCGACGCCATTGATACCCAACGAATCGTCCGTTGCGGAGCGGGCGAGGGGTTTTTTGCTTCCGCAAGTAGTACCGACCCCCATAACCAGAAGCCGCGCGGCGGCAATGGAGCCACCCATGGAAAGCGAAAAGATCGACCTCAAGATCCAGCATATGGACCCCAGGCTGTACAACTCGGATCTCGCGCCATTGCCGCCGGACAAGCGCAAGTGGGGCTGGTTCGAGATCTTCAACGTCTGGTCCAACGACATCCAGAGCCTGTTCGGCTACACGCTGGCCGCGACCCTGTTCATCTCCTACGGACTCAATGGCTGGGCGGTATTCGCCGGCATCATCCTCGCGGGCATCATCGTCAATGTGCTGGTCAACCTCACCGGCAAGCCCGGTGTGAAGTACGGCATTCCGTACCCGGTGATCGCACGCGCCTCGATGGGCGTGCATGGCGCCAACTTCCCCGCACTCATCCGCGGCATCGTCGCCATCTTCTGGTACGGGGTGCAGACCTACTTCGCATCGACTGCGCTCGCGCTGCTGTTCAATGCGCTGCTCGGCAACCCGGGTGGGGGGGCCTTCCTCGGCATGACGGCGGTGGACTGGTTCTCCTATGCGGTCGTGTGCGTGTTCCAGCTTGCACTCTTCCTGCGCGGTTTCGACTGGATCACCAAGTTCCTGAACTGGGCGGGGCCGCTGGTCTACCTGGTGATGATCGCGCTCCTGGGGGTGATCTGGTACAAGGCCGGCGGCGGCCTGCTCAACGAGCTGGGCACCATCTTCGATGGCAAGGGTGAGCACCCCGGTGGCCCGGTCGCGGCCTTCGTCGCAGTGGTCGGTACCATGGTCGCCTACTTCGCCGCCGTGGTGATCAACTACGGCGACTTCTCGCGCTTCGTGAAGAACGAGTCGCAGATGAAGTGGGGCAACTTCCTCGGCCTGCCGGTGAGCCTGGCCCTGTTCTCCTTCCTCGCGCTCTTCATCACCGCCGGCACCGCCGTGCTGTTCGGCGAGATGATCACCAACCCGGCCGAGATGGTGGGCAAGGTCGACAACCTGGCGCTGACCATCATCGCTGCGCTCACCTTCTTCGCTGCCACCGTCGGCATCAACCTGGTGGCGAACTTCATCCCGGCGGCCTTCGGCCTCGCCAACCTCGCCCCTGCGAAGATCAGTGCACGCACCGGTGGCATCATCACCGCAGTCATCTCCTTCTTCATCGGTGGCTTGTGGGTGGCCTTGATCAGCCATATCGGCATCGCCGGCTTTGTCGATACCCTGGGTGCAGTGCTGGCGCCGCTGTACGGCATCGTGGTTGCCGACTATTACCTGGTGCGCAAGCAGAGGCTCAACGTGCAGGACCTGTTCTCGGCCGAGCCGGGATCGACGTACTACTTCGACAAGGGTTGGAACAAGCGCGCACTGTTTGCCTTCTCGGTCGCATCGCTGTTCTCGGTGGCCTCGGTGTGGACGCCCGCACTCGCCTCGTGGGCGGGTTTTGCCTGGCTGTTCGGCGCGCTCCTCGGCGCCGTGCTGCACCTTGGCCTGATGCGCATGCGTGCACCCGCGCCGGTGGCGGAGGCAGCCTGAGCCTCTAGCTAGTGTGCTGATCCTGCGTATCACTCCGCCCATATGTCGGGCGGGCGCGCAGAGTGGATAATCAACTTGCACTGATACTCGTCACCGAGCTCCCCGGTCGACACTCAGATGTTGTTTTCGCCGCGGTTCCCCGTCAGGGGCGCCGCGGCATTTTCCTTTTGGAGTACCCATGTCTTCCCCCGCGACACAGGCTGCCGCCCCATCCTCATCGCCATCCCGTACCTCCCGGCTCGCCTTGTGCGCGCTCGCGGTGCTGTCCCTGATCTGGGGCTACAACTGGGTGGTGATGAAGCAGGTGATCCAGTACGTTGATCCCTTCGATTTCTCGGCCATCCGCACCGTACTCGGCGCTGCCACCCTGTTCCTGGTGCTTGTCGTGCTGCGCAAGCCAATGACCCTGGTGGCGGCGCGCCAGGTGATGCTGCTCGGTGTGCTGCAGACCGCTGCCTTCACTGCGTTGATCCAGTGGGCGCTGGTGGCGGGTGGCGCCGGCAAGACCGCGGTGCTGGTCTACACCATGCCGTTCTGGGTGATTCCGATGGCGTGGTGGGCGTTGGGCGAGCGGGTGCGCGGGCTGCAATGGGGGGCGATTGCGATCGCGGGCTTTGGCCTCGTGCTGATACTCGAGCCCTGGGCTGCGGGCGGCAGTGCCTTCAGCAACCTGCTTGCGGTCGGTGGCGGGCTGACGTGGGCTGCTTCGGCGGTCGTTGCCAAGCGCATGCGACTTGCGCGTGAGTTCGACCTGCTTGCGCTCACGGCTTGGCAGATGCTGTTCGGGGCTCTGGCGTTGTGCATCGTGGCGCTGGTGCTGCCCTCCAGGCCGATCGATCCGACGCCGTACTTCTTCGCTGCGCTCGCCTTCAATGCCGTGTTTGCCACCGGGCTGGCCTGGCTGTTGTGGCTGTACATCCTGCAGCACCTGTCGACCGGGATGGCGGGCCTGTCTGCGCTCGGGATCCCGATGATCGGTGTCCTCGCCGGCTGGATCGAACTCGGCGAGCGCCCCAGCGCGGCCGAGTTCGCCGGCATGCTGCTGATTGGCGGCGCGCTGGCGATGATCAGCCTGTGGTCGCTGTGGAACGCGCGCCGCGCCAACGGCGGGCGCTGACTCACCCAGGCCTTTGCCAGCGCGCTTCGCCCATCACGTGGGTTGCCGCCACCGCGCGGTCGTCGCCCAGCATCATCAGCACGAACAGGCGCTCGTCCAGGGTCTGGGCGCAGGCCATGCGGCGTGCCAGCAGCGGTGTGGCCTGCGGGTCGAGGACGACGAAGTCGGCCTCCTTCCCGGGCAGGAAGTTGCCGACGCGATCGTCCAGATAAAGGCTGTGCGCCCCGCCCAGTGTGGCGAGGTGGAAAGCGCTTGCGGCAGGCAGCTTCTGGCCCTTGAGCTGCAGCACCTTGTAGGCTTCGTTCAAGGTCTGCAGCATCGAGAAGCTGGTACCGGCGCCGACGTCGGTGCCCAGGCCCACTCGCAGGCCAAGCTCGTTGGCGCGCCCGAGATCGAACAGACCCGAGCCGAGAAAGAGGTTCGAGGTCGGACAGAAGCTGATCGCCGCGCCCGTCTCGGCCATCCGCCTGCGGTCGGTGTCGTCGAGCCAGATGCAGTGCGCGTACACCGAGCGCATGCCGAGCTGGCCGTAGCGGTCGTACACGTCGAGATAGCTGCGTGCCTCGGGATAGAGCCCGGCCACCCAGGCGACTTCGCCCTGGTTCTCGGCCACGTGCGACTGCAGATAGATCCCCGGATGCTCAGCGTAAAGGCGGCCGGCGAGCGTCATCTGCTCGGGCGAGGAGGTGGCCGCGAAGCGCGGCGTCACCGCGTATTGCAGGCGGTCGCGGCCATGCCAGCGCTCGATCAGTGCCTTCGACTCGGCGTACCCGCCCGTCGCGGTGTCGCGCAGGAAGTCGGGGCAGTGGCGGTCCATCAGTACCTTGCCCGAGATCATGCGCATGCGCCGCTCGAGCGCAGCCTCGAACAAGGCGTCGACCGAGGCAGCGTGCACGGTGGCGAAGGCGAGTGCGGTGGTGGTGCCGTTGCGCAGCAGTTCGTCGCAGAAGAAGCTGGCGACGTTGCGCGCGTGTGCCGGGTCGGCAAAGCGTGCTTCGGCCGGAAAGGTGTACTTCTCGAGCCAGGCCAGCAGCTGCTCGCCATGGCTGGCGATGATGTCGGTCTGGGCGTAGTGGATGTGGGTATCGACGAAGCCGGGCAGGATCAGCTTGCCGCGGTAGTCGGTCAGCGGCAGTTCGGCTGGCAGGCGGGCGAGCAGCTCCGGCGCTGGCCCGAGCTCGGCGACGTGGCCGTCGCGCAGCACCAGCACGCCGTCGGCGAAGTGTTCGAGGGCGGACTCGCCGGCACTGGCAGGGTTGGCGATGAAGTGCAGGATCTCGCCGCGGACGGCGTGCAACTGGGGCGTGTTCATGTGGGGAGTGTCTTGTGGTATGCGAGAGGGGGACAGGGCAAGGGCGTGTTCATGCGGCACAGTCGCGCAGGGCGGGCCGCGCGGCGAATGAGGCGCCGCGCAGTTGCAGCACTTCGGCAGCGATGGCGACCGCGATGACCTCGGGCTCCTTGCCACCCAGGCCAGGCGTGCCGATCGGGCAGTTGAGGCGGGCGATGGCCTGCTCGCCATAGCCGCGTGCGCGCAGGCGCTGCTCGAAGCTGGTGCGCTTGGACTGCGAGCCGATGAGGCCGCAGCAGCGGAAGTCGCCGCGGTCGAGGATCGCGCGCACGAGGTCGAAGTCGAGTGCATGACTGTGGGTCAGCACAAGGAAGACGGCGTCGGCCGGCGCGGCGCGCACTTCGGCTTCGGGCACGTCGGTGCAGCGGACCTCGATGTTCGGCGCGACCACGGCGGGGAATTCTTCCTCGCGTGGATCTACCCAGCGCACCTGCATCGGCAGGCGCCCGAAGAGTTCGGCGAGGGCGCGGCCGACGTGACCGGCGCCGAACAGTACGACCTGAAGCTCGGGCGGCAGGCTGACGTCGAGCAGCGCGTCAGCGCCGCGAGCGGGCGTGCTCGCCAACAGCGCGGCGTCGTCGGCGCGGCCGGCGAGTAGGCTGCGCGCGCGTTCGAGTTCGCGCGCATCTGCGAGCTCGGCCTCGGGGTGCTCGCCGAACACACGCACCGCGGGGCGATCGCCAGTGAGGTCGACGATGCGGCCCCAGGGGCGTGCGGTGGCAGCGTATGCGCGCGCGGCCGCAAGCCAGTCGCACTGGCCCGCGCCGACCGGCTCGAAGGCGAGCTGCATGACACCGCCACAGCACTGGCCAACACTGGCGCCGAGCGGGAAACGCACCAGGCTCGGGCTGCGTGCGCCATCGGCAAGGAGCTGACGGGCCACGGCGATCGCACGCAGTTCGAGCTGGCCGCCGCCGATCGTGCCGTGACAGGTGGTGGCGCTGACGATCATGCGCGCACCGGCTGCGCGTGGTGTCGAGCCACGGGCAGCGGCCACCGTCACCAGCACGGCGCGCTCACCGGCTTCGATCAGGCGCGCAAGCTGTTCCACCCAGGTATTCATGGTTGCGGCTCCGCTGCAGTGTGTGCGCACGCTGCACGCACGGCGTCGATCGCGTCGAGGATGGCCTCCGGTGTCGCCGGCGCACGCAGGGGCGGAGCGCTGCGGCCGTCGCCGACGGCGGTGACGGCGTCGCGCAGCGCGAACAGCACTGCAAAGCCGAGCAGCAACGGCGGCTCGCCAACCGCCTTCGAACGCAGGATGGTCTCTTCGTGGTTGCTGTTGCGGAACAGGCGGGTATGGAACTCGGCTGGACAATCATGCGCGGCGGGGATCTTGTAGGTCGATGGGGCGTGGGTCATCAGCCGGCCGTCCTTGTTCCACCACAACTCCTCCATCGTCAGCCAGCCCATGCCCTGGATGAAGGCGCCCTCCACCTGGCCGACGTCGATTGCCGGGTTGATCGAGTTGCCGGCATCGTGCAGCAGGTCGGCGCGCAGCAGGCGCCACTCACCGGTGAGGGTATCGACCAGCACCTCGGCCACCGCTGCACCGTAGGCGAAGTAGTAGAACGGGCGGCCGGTCAGCGTGCTGCGGTCCCAGCTCAGACCAGGGGTGGTGTAGAAGCCCTCCGACCAGAGCTGGACGCGGGCCTGGTAGGCCTGCTGCACGCACTCGGCAAACGGGATCGCAACAGCGCCGGCGTGCACATGGTCGTCGGCAAAGCGCACCGCGTCTGCGTCGATGCCGTGGCGCTGGGCGACGAAGTCGGCGAGACGCTGGCGGATGCGGCGTGCGGCATCCTCGGCCGCCTTGCCGTTGAGGTCGGCGCCGGTCGAGGCGGCGGTGGCCGAGGTGTTGGCGACCTTGCTGGTGTCGGCGGCGGTGGCGCGTACCTGCGCCAGCGCGATGCCGAGCGTGTGCGCCACCACCTGGCAGACCTTGGTGTTGAGGCCCTGGCCCATCTCGGTACCGCCGTGGTTCACCAGCACCGAGCCGTCGGTGTACACATGCACGAGCGCGCCGGCCTGGTTGTAGTGCGCGACGTTGAAGGAGATGCCGAACTTCACCGGTGTCAGCGCAAGGCCCTTCTTGAGCACCGGGCTGCCGGCGTTGTAGGCGGTGATGGCCCGCCGGCGCTCGCGGTAGGCGCTGTCGGCCTCGAGTTCGGCGACCAGTTCGTGGATCACGTTGTCTTCGACGCGCTGGCCGTAGGGGGTCAGGTCGCGGCCAGCGCCGCCGTAGAAGTTGAGCTTGCGCACGTCGAGCGCATCGCGGCCCAACTCGCGCGCGATGCTGTCGATGATGTACTCGATCGCCACTGCGCCCTGCGGCCCGCCAAAGCCGCGGAAGGCGGTGTTCGACTGGGTGTTGGTCCTTGCGCACAGGGCGCGGATGTCGACATCGGCGAGGTAGTAGGCGTTGTCGAAGTGGCAGATCGCGCGCGTGGCCACCGGGCCCGAAAGGTCGGCCGAGAAGCCCGCGCGCGCCACCATCTCGATGCGCGCGGCAAGGATGCGGCCTTCGTCGTCGAAGCCGACCTCGTACTCGTAGTGGAAGTCGTGGCGCTTGCCGGTGATCATGAAGTCGTCGTCTCGGTCGGGGCGCAGCTTGACCGGGCGGCGCAGGCGCGCCGCGGCCAGCGCGGCGACGCAGGCGAACAGGGCCGACTGCGACTCCTTGCCGCCAAAGCCGCCGCCCATGCGGCGCATTTCCACCACCACCTGATTGGCCGCCAGGCCCAGGGCATGGCTGACCACGTGCTGCATCTCGGTGGGGTGCTGGGTCGAGCACCACAGGTGGATGCAGCCGTCTTCGCGCGGCACCGCGTAGGAGATCTGGCCCTCGAGGTAGAACTGCTCCTGTCCGCCCACCTGCCAGCTGCCCCTGAGCCGGCGCGGTGCGGCGGCGAGGCGGGCAGCTGGCTCGCCGCGCACGAGTTGCATGGGGGGCAGCACGAAGCTGTTCTGCGCCTTCGCCTGCAGTGGGTCGAGCACCGCCGGCAGCGGCTCGTAGCTCACCTTGGCGCGGCGTGCGGCGCGGCGAGCGTGCTCGTGGCTATCGGCCACCACCGCGAACAGGGGCTGGCCGACGTAGTGCACCACGCCGTCGGCGAGGATGGGATCGTCGTGGATGATCGGTCCGCAATCGTTGGTGCCGGGGATGTCGGCAGCGGTAAAGACCGCGATCACGCCCGGCATGGCGCGCACCGCGTCGAGCTCGATGGCGACGATGCGCGCATGAGCCTGGGTCGATAGCCCGAGCGCCGCGTGGGCCGTGCCGGCCAGCTCGCGGATGTCGTCGACATAGGTGGCCTCGCCGGCAACGTGCAGGCGGGCGGATTCGTGCGGGTGGCCGTGGTGGGCGGCCGGAGCGGCCTGACGTGCCTGGGTGAAGGATTGGGCTTTCATGGGGGCAACCTCAGGGCTGGGCGGCGAAGCTGTCGAAGGCGGCGAACACGCGTGTCTGTTGCGCGTCGAGCGGGTCTTGCGCCCGCGTCTCGAGGTAGAAGCGGCGCAGCAGGGCTGCAGCGGTGCGGCGCCTGTAATCGGCACTTGCGCGCAGGTCGCTCAGCGGTGCGTAGTCCTCGGCCAGTGCGCGCAGCGCCGCGGTCAGCGTGTCCTCGTCCCAGCGCCGGCCGTCGATGGCGGCCTCGGTGCGCAGGGCGCGGCGTGGGGTGGCGGCCATGCCGCCGAAGGCGATGCGCGGGCCGCGCACGACGCCGTCTTCGAGGCGAAGCGCAAAGGCGCCGCATACGGCCGAGATGTCCGAGTCGAAGCGCTTCGACAGCTTCCAGCTGCGAAAGCGCAGTGCTGATTCATGCACCGGCACTTCGACGGCCTCGACGATCTCGTCGGCGGCGAGATCCTTGCGCATGTAGTCCAGGTAGAAGGCTTCGAGCGGCAGGCTGCGGCGGCCACCCGGCCCGTGCACCACGACCTCGGCGCCGAGCGCGATCAGCGCCGGCATCGAATCGCCGATCGGCGAGCCGTTGGCGACATTGCCGCCGAGTGTGCCGGCATTGCGCACCGGCGGCGAGGCGAAGCGTTCCCACAGTTCGCCGAGCTCGGGGTAGGGCAGACAGAGCGCTGCGAAGGCGTCGCTGAGCGAGACCGCGGCGCCGATGCGCAGCCGTCCGCGTGCCTCCACGACCTGTTGCAGGGCCTCGACCTGGCCGATGTAGAGGAGGTCGCCGACGTCGCGGAACTGCTTGTTGACCCACAGCCCGATGTCGGTACAGCCTGCGAGCACGGTTGCCTGGGGATGGCGGCTGCGCAGCTCGATCAGCGCTTCAAGCGTACGCGGAGCGAAGAAGTGCGCGCCGTCATGGGCATAGTCGAGCGCCTCGCTGCGGCGCAGGCGGAGCAGTGCGGCACGAACCGCCTCGCGATCCAGCGCCTGCGCAGGGTGTTCGAACATGCGTTGGCCGGCCTCGAGGATGGGCCGGTAGCCCGTGCAGCGGCACAGGTTGCCGGTAAGCTGGCTACTGATGCGTGCGGCGTCCGGGCGCGTGCCGTCGGGAACGCAGGCGTTGTAGAGGTCCCACAGGGACATCACGAAGCCGGGCGTGCAGAAGCCGCACTGCGATCCGTGGCAATCGACCATCGCCTGTTGCACCGGATGCAGCCGATCCTCGGCCTGGCGGCGCAGGTACTCGACCGTAAACACGGCCTTGCCGTCGAGCGCGGGCATGAACTGGATGCAGGCATTGACGCTGAACAGACGCAGGCTGTCGGTGTCGCCTGCCAGTTCGCCGACGACGACGGTGCAGGCGCCGCAGTCGCCTTCGGCGCAGCCTTCCTTGGTGCCCGTCAGGCCGCGGTGGATGCGCAGCCAGGCGAGCAGGCTGGTAGTGGGCGCGATGCCGGTCACGTCGACCGGTTCGCCGTTGAGCAGAAGGCGGATTGCGTCTGTGTTCATCGTCTCGTCCTGATGGGGTGTGCCGTGCGAGCGGCTGTCATTCGTTCTACGCCGGCCTGCCCGACTTGTCCAAGAGCGCCAGGTGGTTGGGAGCAGCGCGGTGATTTGATCGTGGATTCTGATTACAAAATTGTCAACAATCGATCGGGCGACTGCTCCGGAACATGCCCTTGCCGCTTGTCGTGCCCCGGTGCGCAGCCGCGAGCCTGTAACGCCCGGCCGCATTGGGCTTGCTCCCGAGCGCAGGGGGCGCCCCATGGCCGCGAGTCGGCGCCAGAGCCAATATGGGGAATCACGATCCCGTTATAATCCTGCCGCCCGTCTGGAGGGCAGAACTGGCAGCATGACGGGCAGCAGGGTGCGGACGGAGGTCGGGAATGAGCGAAGGGCAAGACGATGGCCGCATGGCGGCAGGCAAGGCCGGCCGGACGCCGTCGTCGGAGGAGATCCAGCGCGTGTTCGAGTCGTTGCGCAACGCCGTGCTCGACCAGCGCCTGCCGCCCGGTCTGCAGCTGAAGGAGCAGGGTCTGGCCGACGCCTTCGGCGTCAATCGAGCGGTGGTGCGCCAGGCGCTGGCCCGTCTGGAGATCTACCGCCTGGTGACGCACGCCCCCAATCGCGGCGTATTCGTCGCAAGTCCATCGGCGGCCGAAGGGCGGGATCTGTTCTGCGCGCGGCGCTACATCGAGGCTGCGATCGTCGAACTCGCCGTGGAGCGGCTCGACGAGGCCGCGCTGGCGCGCCTGCGCGCCTTGGTGCAGCGCGAGCGTGCCGCCTACGCCGGGGGCGATGTGCGCAAGGCGTTGCGCATGTCGATCGACTTTCACCTGCAGCTCGCCGAGAGCGTCGGCAATACGGTTCTCGCGGCCTTCCTCGATGAGATCATCACTCGCACGCCGCTCGTTGTGCTGGCCCATCGTCGTGAGTCGCCGCCGGCTTGCATGCTGAGCGATCATGAAGACATCCTGGATGCCATCGCGGCACGCGATGTGGAGCGCGCGCGGGCGCTCATGAGCGAGCATGTCGCCCACCTCGAGGGGCGCCTCGCGCTCGATCGTGGTGAGTCGTCCGAGGATGACGATATTGCCCGTCTGCTTGCGCTGGACGGCCTGGGGACCGAGGACGGCGGGCGGGGACCGCGCTGAGGGCGTGCGCACCAGCAGCTGTCCGGCCAGCTATACGGGCAGGCTGATGCAAGGTATTTGGTGATCCATATGGTCACTGGCGCACCTCGCTATCTAAACTGCAATCTCTGTCGTTGCCAAAATCGTTAACAATATCGGCGGCGCAGTGCGAGAGTGCATCGGGCGCGTCCGCTGTGGCCACGCTCGGCTTGCATCCAGCCAGAACCCGGGCCCATGCTGGCGCTCGCCCGGTCACGAGGAGACATCGCTCATGCAACCCCATTCTTCCACTACGGTCGCGGCGCCCGAGGGCGTACCGGTCGGTCCCGACAGCTGGCTGGAGCGACGCTTCGGCCTCACCGCGCATGGCACGACCGTGCGCACGGAGCTGTTTGCCGGGCTCACCACCTTCATTACCATGGCCTACATCATCTTCGTCAATCCGACGATCATGGCCGCGGCAGGCATGGACCAGGGTGCGGCCTTCGTTGCCACCTGCATCGGTGCCGCCCTCGGTTGCCTGCTGATGGGCTTCTATGCCAACTGGCCGGTCGGGCTGGCGCCCGGCATGGGACTCAACGCCTTCTTCACCTACACCGTGGTTGGCGAGATGGGCTATAGCTGGGAGGTCGCGCTGGGTGCCGTGTTCCTGTCCGGCGTACTGTTCATGGCGATGAGCTTCACCCGCTTGCGCCAGTGGCTGCTCGACAGCATTCCGCGCAGCCTGCGCTTTGCGATGGGGGCAGGCGTTGGCCTGTTCCTTGGGCTGATCGGGCTGAAGATCGCCGGTATCGTGGTTCCGAGCGATGCAACGCTGGTGACCATGGGCTCGATGCTCGAGTTGCCGGCCGCGCTTGCGGGCCTGTGCTTCCTGATGATCGGCGTGCTCAGCCACTACCGCGTATTCGGCGCGATCCTGATCAGCATCCTTGTTGTGACCTTCATCGGCTGGTTGGTGGGCATCGTCGACTACGGCGGACTGGTGTCGATGCCGCCGAGCCTGGCGCCCACGCTACTGGCCATGGACGTGGCTGGCGCCTTCGATGTCGCGATGATCAGCGTCATCCTCGCTTTCCTGTTCGTGAACATGTTCGATACCGCCGGCACGCTGATGGGTGTGGCGCATCGGGCCAAGCTGACCAAGGCTGACGGCAGCATCGAGAACCTGCCGCAGGCGCTCAAGGCCGACAGCAGCGCGAGCGTGATCGGTGCCTGTGTCGGCTGCCCGCCGGTGACGAGCTACGTCGAGAGCTGTTCGGGCGTTGAGGCGGGCGGGCGCACGGGGCTGACGGCAATCACCGTCGGCGTGTTGTTCCTGGTGGCGATGTTCTTCGCCCCGCTGGCCGGCATGATCCCGGGCTATGCCACCGCCGGCGCGCTGATCTATGTGGCGATGCTGATGACTACCGGACTCGCCCACATCGACTGGGAGGACTACACCGACACCATCCCGGCAATCGTCACCGCGGTGATGATGCCGCTCACCTTCTCGATCGCGAACGGTATCGCGCTGGGCTTCGTGGCGTATGTGGTGCTCAAGTTCTGCACGGCCCAATGGCGTGCCATCTCGCCCGCACTTTACGCACTGTTCGTGCTCTTTCTGGCGAAGTTCGTCTTCCTCTAGGCATACGCCTGGCGGCGGCTGAAGCGGCGTGCTTGAATGAAGGACCACGCCGCAGGGGCCGATCGTTCATGCCTTGCCTGTTCGTTTCCTACCGCCGAGAAGATAGTGCGGGCTTTGCCGGCCGCCTCACCGATGCGCTCGAGCAGCGCTTCGGCGTGGGGAGCGTGTTCCGCGACGTGGACGACATCCAGCCGGGTGAGGATTTCGAGGCGGTCATCGAGCGCCGCCTGCACGATGCCAAGGCGGTTCTGGTCCTGATTGGTCCTGGCTGGCTGGCCGCCTCGGCCGCGGGCGAGCGCAGGCTCGATCACCCGCAGGACTTCGTGCGCCGCGAGATCGAACTTGCGCTCGGCTCGGGGCGGCCCGTGGTGCCGATCCTGGTCGGTGGCGCATCGATGCCGGAAGCTACGGTGCTGCCCGCGTCCATCCGTGGGCTGTCGAACCGGCATGCGCTCAGTCTTGGTGACGCTTCGTGGGCAGCCGACCGCATGCGGCTCGAGGCTGTACTGGCGCAATGGGTGAAGCCCGCCGATGCCGCTCGCTCGCGTGGAGCGGGGCGCTTGCTTGGGGCCGCGGCCGCGACGCTTGCCGCAGTGGGCTTGGGCGCGTGGCTGTGGGGGGCGGGCGCGCAGGATGAGGTGCAGGCGATCGTCGGTTCCTGGCACGCCGAAGTCCGCTACCCCTGGAATCTGAGCCTCGAGGAGACTTACGATTTCGAGCTCAGGGACGGTCGCATCGAAGGCCTGGCGAGTTTCCTCGGGATGCCGCGTGTGGTCGAGGCGGTGGAGTGGCGGGACGGTCGGCTGCACTTCCTCACGCGCAGCGAGGTGGTGGCTGGCGAGGCGCAAGCCAGTGAACTGGTCCAGCACTACGAGCTCACCCCGGACGGCGGTGAGTTGCAGGTACGCCTGGAGATCCAGCGCAACGGTGGTCGGGATCCGCCGCTCGAGTTCGTCGCCAGGCGCCGCTGACTGACCAAGGCTTGCCGTAGGAGCGGCGCTAGCCGCGAGCTTCTCGTCGTCCGCCCAACGCCCATCGCCCTCAACCCCTCGCGGCTGGCGCCGCTCCTACGGCGGGAGCAAACGCTGCGGCGCTCTCCTGTAGGAGCGGCGCCCGCCGCGAGCTTTTCATCGCACCCGCCAACGCCCATCGCCCTCAACCCCTCGCGGCTGGCGCCGCTCCTACGGCGGGTGATGCGCGTGGTGGTTCTGGGTAGGAGCGGCGCCAGCCGCGAGCTTTTCGTCGGCCGACAGCCACCTGGACTCTGGCGGGGCGCCGGTCGGCGTGGCAAAGTGAGCATCGGTTCACACTTGCGTGCGAGTACCCAAATGTTCTACGGCATCACCGACCTCACCACCTTCATTCTCGGCACCATCTTCATCGTGCTGCTGCCCGGGCCCAACTCGCTCTACGTGATGGCAGCGGCATCGCGCTGGGGTACGCGCGCCGGCTACCAGGGGGCGGCTGGCATCTTCGTCGGTGACACCATCCTCATGCTGCTGGCGGTGATGGGCATGGCCTCGGTGCTGCGCGCCACGCCCGAGCTGTTCATGGTGATCAAGTATGCAGGTGCGGCCTACCTGGCCTGGGTGGGCATCAGCCTGCTGCGCGGTGCACTTGCCACCTGGCGGCGCGGGGACGAGACGGCGGAGCAGGTCGGTGACGGTAAGCCGGATTACCCGCCGGTGCGCAGTACTCCGCACCCGTTCCGCACTGCGCTCGTCATCAGCCTGATGAACCCGAAGGCGATCCTGTTCTTCGTCTCCTTCTTCATCCAGTTCGTCGATCCGACCTACGCACACCCGGCGCTGTCCTTCGTGATCCTGGGCGTGATCGTGCAGGTGTGCAGCGTGCTCTACCTGTCGGTGCTGATCTTCGCCGGCGCGCGCCTGGCCGCGCAGTTCCGCCGCCATCGCCGCGTCGCTGCAGGGGCGACCGCGGGCGTGGGCGGGGTGTTCATCGGCTTCGGGGCAAAGCTGGCGACGGCGACGCTGGGCTGAAGGGTAGCGCTGCCGGCATTCCGCCGCGCGCTCAGCCCACCGGCCAGGCCTCGATCGGCACCGGTTTGCCGAACAGATAGCCCTGGAACATGACACAACCGCGTTGAAGCAGCCGTTCGTGCTGGGCACTGGTTTCCACGCCTTCAGCCACGACCTCCAGGTCGAGCGACTGGCTGATGGCCAGGATGGCACGCACGATCGCATCGCTGGAGTTGCCGTCGTCCATGTCGCGCACGAAGGCCTGGTCGATCTTGAGCTGGTCGAAGGGCAGACGTTTGAGGTAGGACAGGGACGAGTAGCCGGTGCCGAAATCGTCGAGTGCGAAGCGGACGCCGAGCGCCTTGATCTGCTTCATGCGTGCCACCGTTGTTTCAATGTCGCCGATCACCACGCTCTCGGTGAGTTCGATCTTGAGCAGGCCTGCATTGACGCGGTGGCGCTCGATTGCCGCGGTGACCTTGGCGACGAAATCCGGCTGGTGAAACTGTTTGGCGCTGACGTTGATGGACAGGCTCAGGTCGCCTGTCGCCACGTGTGCCTGCCAGACCCGCAGCTGCGCGCAGGCTGCCTGCAGCACCCAGTCGCCTATCGGTACGATCAGCCCCGTTTCCTCGGCCAGGGGGATGAAGCTGGCCGGCGAGATCATGCTGCCGTGCGTGTCGAAGCAGCGCAGCAGGGCCTCGGCGCCGATCAGGCGACCAGTGCTGTCGAGTTGCGGTTGGTAGAACAGGCGGAACCGGTTTTCGGCCAGGGCCGCGCGCAGCTTGAGCTCGAGGCTCGCACGTTCGGCAACGACGGCCTGCATTGCCTCACTGAAGAAGCGGTGCAGGTTGCGTCCGTCGTGCTTGGCGCGATCGACGGCGACCTCGGCCTGCTTGAGAACGGCCTCGGCGGGGTTTGCGCGCCCATGAAAGAGGGTGAGGCCCAGGCTAGCCGTGCCATGGTAGGGGCCGCTCGGCAGGCCAAGGTCGAAGGGTTGTGCAATGCAGCCATGAAGGTGCTCGGCGATGCGTCCGGCATGGGCAATGGCGTCGTCGCGCTCTGCGCCCAGACCCTCAACGACGATTGCGAAGTCGTCGTCGCCCAAGCGCGCAACCGTGTCCTCCTCGCGCAGCGCTGTGCGCAGGCGCTGCGCCACGTCACGCAGCAAGGCGTCGCCGGCCTTGTGCCCCTGCGTGTCGTTGAGCAGCTTGAAGTAGTCGATGTCCAGCAACAGCAGCATGCCGTGCATGCCGCTGCGCTCGCTGGCGATGATGGCGTGGCGCAGTCTGTCCCACATCAGACTGCGATTCGGCAGCCCGGTCAGAGAGTCGTAGTACGCCAGTTGCCTGATGCGCGCCTCTGCGGCACGCCGCTCGGTGATGTCTTCCTTGATCGCCACGTAGTGGCTGACGCTGCCGTCGGGCTGCTTGATGGGAGCGATCGTGGCAAGTTCGATATACGTGCTTTCGTCCTTGCGCGAGTTGATGAACTCGCCGCGCCAGACCTCTCCGCGCTCGAGCGTCGCCCACAGGTCGGCATAGGTGGCCGGCGGTGTCTTGCCGGCATTGAGCAGACGCGGATTCTGCCCCAGCACCTCGTCGGCGGCGTAGCCGGTGGTGCGGGTGAAGGATGCATTGACGTACTCGATCTGCGCCTGCGTGTTGGTGATGACGATGGTGTTGGGGCTTTGCTCGACTGCAAGTGCAAGCTGACGCAGGCGTAGTTCGTTTTCCTTCTGCGCGGTGATGTCCTGGCCGATGGAGCGGATTTCGACGCAGCGGCCCTCGCTATCGAGAACGGGCAGATCCACCCAGCGGATCCACCGTATGCTGCCGTCGCTGTGGCGCATGCTGCGGTCGGTTGCGAGTGCGCCGGCTCCGCTGGTGAGGTGTTCGATTGCCGCGGCTGTTGCCGGGCGCTCGTGTTCGGGCAGGTAGTCGAGCCAGCGGTGACCTTCCAGTTCGCTGGGCGATCTACCTACGAGAGCAGCATAACGCGCGTTGCAGGACAACAGGGTGGTGTCTGGCTGCCAGGTGCAGCTTGCCTCGCGCCGACTCTCCACCAGCGCGTCGAAGTCCCGCTCGCTGCGTGCCAGGCGGGCGCGGCTGCGGCGCAGCCCGGCCTGCATCGCCAGCAACAGGGTCAGGGTGGCGGCTGCGATCGCCATCGCGGCCACGCCGGTTCGCCTCCAGACCGTGAATTGCTCATCCACCGAGCGTCCGACGATCACGAAGAAGGGGTAGTCCTGCAGTGCTTGGAAGGCGAAGATGCGGTCGACGTCATCCACTGCGCTTGCGTAACGCACGACACCGCGGCGTTTGCCGTCGAGGATCATCCGGTAGGGTGGAATCCACGGGTCGGCCGTGTTGATCCTGGCCGGTGCGGCGGGCCTGCGCATGACCAGGCGGCTGTCATCGCTGCGGCGCACGGCGACCACGCCTCGTTCGCCGGCATCGATGCGGTCCAGAAACGCGTCGAAGCTGGCGAGGTTCAGGCCGACGGCTACCACGCCGGCGAAGCTGCCGTCAGCGCGCAGGCGGGCGCGGTACGCGACCACGGTGGGGGTGGGGGCGGCCTTGCTGGTGAGGACGTTGGAGAACTGCAGGGCGGTGGTTGGGGCAGTGCGTGCGTGCTGGAAGTAGTCCCGATCGCCGATGCCCCAGGTGGGCAGTTCGTCATAGCTGCTCGCGATCACCCGTCCTTCGGTATCGGTGATGAGGATGACGAGCGCTTCGGGGAAGTGTCTCGTAAGCTGTGCGAGGTTGAGGTTCAGCGGCGCCACCGTGGCGGCCCAAGAGGCCGAACCGACGCGGTCGTGCGCACCGGGCTCTACGGCATTGTCGGCCGCGAAGGCCGCGCTCATGTCGACGCGGCGCAAAGCGCCTTCGATCTTGGTCGCCAGCACGCGCGCCTCGTTGCTGGAGGCGGTTGCAGTCGTGGCAACGGTGGAGCGGAAGGTGAATACCAGGAAGGCGACAAGCAGCCCAAGTACAAGCGCGGTGGCGAACAGGGCCTGTGCCAGCGGGTGCGCGAGCCAGGTGGATGCGTGCCTGCCGAGGCTGCTCACCTTGGCCAAGTGGACACGATGGGCATGCGTTGCCGTCGGCCATGCATTGAAGCGGGGGCGCAGAGTGGGCTGTTCATGCGGGTCGTGATCGCAGGGTCCTGTGAGTGCCCATTATGGGGCGTTTCGGTATGGCTGCTCTGACATAGATCAGAATGAGCACACGTTCATCCGCGCTTGCCTGCGATCTCGATCTGTTATCTTCGACGCCATGGACTCCATCATCTCGATCTCGGCGCTCTCCAAGACCTATGCATCCGGATTCACTGCGCTGAAAGGTGTAGATCTCGACATCCGCCGCGGCGAGATCTTCGCGCTGCTTGGGCCGAACGGTGCGGGCAAGACCACGCTCATCAGCGTGGTCTGTGGACTGGTCAACGCGACGGCCGGCAGCGTGCGGGTCGATGGCAACGATATCGTGCGCGACTACCGTGCCGCACGCGCGCAGATCGGCCTGGTGCCCCAGGAGCTCACCACCGAGGCGTTCGAGACGGTGTGGAACACCGTCTGCTTCAGCCGCGGGCTGTTCGGCAAGCCGCCCGATCCGGCCTACCTCGAGCGCCTGCTCAAGGCGCTGTCGCTGTGGAGCCGGAAGGACAGCAGGATGCTGACCCTGTCCGGCGGCATGAAGCGCAGGGTGCTGATCGCCAAGGCCTTGTCGCATGAGCCCAAGGTGCTGTTCCTCGATGAGCCGACCGCGGGCGTCGACGTCGAGTTGAGGCGTGACATGTGGCAGCTCGTGCGCCGTTTGCGTGACGAGGGCGTGACGGTGATCCTGACCACCCACTACATCGAGGAAGCCGAAGAAATGGCCGACCGCATCGGCGTGATCGCCAAGGGCGAGCTCATCCTGGTCGAGGACAAGGCGGTGCTGATGGACAAGCTCGGCGGCAAGCAGCTCACCCTGCAGCTGGTGGCGCCGATCACCGAGATTCCGCCCGCGCTGGATCGTTACGGGCTGACGCTGGGCAAGGGGGGCAGCACGCTGGTGTATCGCTACGAGACGGGCCGGAACGGTGAGTCCGGCGACAGCGCGATCGCCGGCCTGCTGCAGGACCTTGCCGGCGCGGGCATTGCCTGCGCCGACCTGCACACCACCCAGCGCTCGCTCGAAGATATCTTCGTCAGCCTGGTCAACGAGCCTGCGCTTGCGGGCGAGAACGGCAGCGAGGCCCGGGCGGCCGCGGAGGGCGCACGATGAACTGGCACGCCGTTCGCGCGATATACCTGTTCGAGATGGCTCGCACCAAGCGCACCCTGCTGCAGAGCGTGCTGGCGCCGGTGATCACCACCACCCTGTACTTCGTCGTCTTCGGTTCGGCAATCGGCGCGCGTATCCCCGAGGTGGAGGGGGTGAGCTACGGCGCCTTCATCGTGCCCGGGCTCATCATGCTCAACCTGTTGACGCAGAGCGTGTCGAACGCCTCCTTCGGCATCTTCTTTCCGAAGTTCTCGCGCACGATCTACGAGATTCTGTCGGCCCCGGTTTCGCACTTCGAGATCGTGCTCAGTTTCGTCGGGGCTGCGGCGACCAAGGCGGTCATCCTGAGCGTGATCATCCTTGTCACCGCGACCCTGTTCGTTCCGCTGCGCATCGAACACCCGGTATGGATGATCGGCTTCCTGCTGCTCACCGCGGTCAGCTTCAGCCTGCTCGGCTTCATCCTCGGCATCTGGGCGGACAACTTCGAGAAGCTTCAGCTCGTCCCTTTGCTGATCATCACGCCGCTGACCTTCCTCGGCGGCAGCTTCTACTCCATCGACATGCTGCCTGCGGCGTGGCGCACGGTATCGCTGTTCAACCCGGTGGTGTACTTGGTCAGCGGTTTCCGCTGGAGCTTCTACGGTAGCGGCGACGTGCCGGTGGGCGTGAGCCTGGCCATGACGCTGCTCTTCCTCACGGTGTTCGTGGCGCTCGCGACGTGGATGCTGAGGACGGGATATCGGTTGAAGCCCTGAGCCGCCGGGCAGGCTGCGCCATCTGCCATCCTCGTGCAGGACACGGGCAAGGCAGACTGGGACAGCCCTGAGCGCCACTGGGGCGACAGCGGGTGGGTCCGCGAGCCGAGCCGCGTGCATTTGCGATGTCAACACCGATCACTTGTCTGCGGCAGGATCTCGAAGTGGGAGGGCGCCCTTCGGGGCGGTGCGAGGAAGAGCGCCGAAATCGGGCGCCCACGCATAGTCGTCGAAGGCACTCAGTGCGGCGTTAACATCCTGGTCTGCGCGCAGCGAGAATGCATCGAAGCCGCAGCGGTGCAGGAAGTACAGCTGGTCGCGAAGGATGTCGCCGACCGCGCGTATTTCGGCTGAAAAGTTGAAGCGGACTCTCAACAGACGCGCCGTCGAATAGCCTCGCCCATCGGTGAAGCTCGGAAAATGGATGGCGACGAGAGCGATGTCCGCCAGATACGGCGCCACGGCGTCGGGTTCATCATCGGGGCCGAGCAGGATCGCGATGCGGTGCCCTTGCGTCCGCAGCACTTCGGCGTGCGTGCGGTAGTGCGCAAGCGGCACGATCTGCCGAGGGCCGGTGGGGGTCAGGTCGATGTCGTCGAGGGCCTCGTGCGAGAGCAGGCTCCATTCGTCGGCGACGATGCGCCCATCCTTAATGAGCGGCTTCATGGCGTTCTCCATAGACGGCAAGCTTGAAAGGAGTGAGGCCGATACGATCGAACGTGTCGATGAAGTACTCTTCGGCGAGGCGCTCGCGCAAATAGGCTTGCAGGATTCGTTCGATGACGTCGGGAATGTCGCTGGCCGCGAAGGACGGCCCGATCACGCGCCCGAGGCGGGAGTGCTTGCCTTCGCTGCCGCCCAGCGTCACCTGGTACCACTCCTCGTTGTTCTTATCGACGCCGAGGATGCCGATGTGCCCGATGTGGTGATGGCCGCAGGCATTGACGCAGCCGGAGATGTTCAGCTCCAGCGGGCCGAGGTCGAACAGATAGTCGAGGTCGTCGAAGCGCGCCTGGATTGCGGCGGCGACCGGCAGGGATTTTGCGTTGGCCAGCGCGCAGAAGTCGCCCCCAGGGCAGCAGACAACGTCGGTCAGCAGGCCGATGTTTGGCGTTGCGAGCCCGCTTCTCCGCGCGATCTCCCACAACGCATACAGGTCACGCAGCGGCACGTTGGGCAGGATCAGGTTCTGCTCGTGGCTGACGCGGATCTCGCCGGCGCTGAAGCGCTCGGCCAACTCGGCGACCCGGTCCATCTGGTCGGCTGTCGCATCGCCTGGCGGCACCCCGGTCTTCTTCAGCGACAGGGTGACGATGCCGTACCCGGGGTGCCGATGCGGTGCCACGTTACGCTCGACCCAGCGCGCGAACGGGCGATTCTCGGCGCGAGGGGCAACGAAAGCCAGATCGGTTGCCCGCGCGTCGGCGTACGCAGGTGGCGTGAAGAACGCTTCCATCGTTGCGAAGGTGGATTCCGGGATCAGGCTTCCCACGCCGCGCGTATGACGCCATTCCGCGTCCACCTCGCGTGCGAAACCTTCGACGCTCAGGTCCTTGACCAGGATCTTGATCCGCGCCTTGTACTTGTTGTCGCGACGTCCATAGCGGTTATAGACACGCAGGATCGCCTCGAAGTAGTTCAGCAGCTCGGCGCGTGGCAGGAAGGGCTTGATGCAGTGCCCCACCATCGGCGTGCGACCGAGACCGCCGCCGACGAAGATCTCGAAGCCGGGCCCGCCTTGGTCGCTCCGACACGCCTTTGCGCCAATGTCGTGGAATCGCACCGCCGCGCGGTCCTCCTCACCGCCGGCGATGGCGATCTTGAACTTGCGCGGCAGGAACTGGAACTCGGGCGCCAGCGCCGACCACTGACGGACGATTTCGCAATAGGGGCGAGGATCGAGGATCTCGTCGCGTGCAACGCCGGCGAACTGGTCGGTCGTGATGTTGCGGATGCAGTTGCCCGAGGTCTGGATTGCATGCATCTGGACCGTGGCTAGCAGGGCCAGGATGTCCGGCACGTCGGCAAAGCGGACCCAGTTGAACTGGATGTTGCTGCGCGTCGTGAAGTGCCCGTAGCCGCGGTCCCAGGTGCGTGCGATGTGTGCAAGCATGCGCAACTGCATGCTCGACAGCGTGCCGTAGGGGATGGCCACGCGCAGCATCGGCGCATGGCGCTGCAGGTACAGCCCGTTCTGCAGGCGAAGTGGGCGGAAGTCGTCCTCGCTGAGCTTGCCGTCGAGGTGGCGCTGCATCTGGTCGCGGAACTGGCGGACGCGGTCATCGACCAGGCGCTGATCGGTTTCGTTATAGCGGTACATGATGGCTGACTGTTCAGTGGGTGGGCAGGATGAAGGTGCTCTTCTCGCGGACGGCAAGGCTTTGGTCGTGCAGTGCCACTGTCTCGAACACGATCGGCTGCACGCCTGACGGCATGCCTTCGAGCGGGGACGACAGGGTGAGCGTGACGGTGCGGACGCGCCCCGGCCCGACCATGAACTCGCTGGTGCCTTCGATTCGCAGCCCCGGCAGGCCGCTCACACCGATGCGGAAATGGCGGGCCGCCTCCTCCATGTTGATGAGCTTGAGGATGTAGTTGTTCTCGATTCGTCCCGCGGTGCTCTCCTGCATCAGTGCACCGCGATCGCGGTGCACTTCCACCCGCAGCAGCACGCGCTCGTTCAGTGTCCACAACCCGAGCGCAGTGAACACGAGCAGCAGGCCGACATAGACCAGAGTCCGCGGCCGCCACCGGGCCGTTGCAGCCTGCGGTCGGCCGGCAAGTTCGCGCTCGCTCGTGAAGCGGATCAGGCCGCGCGGCGCGCCGATCCGGTCCATGACCTCGTCGCAGCCGTCGATGCACAGGCCGCAGTTGATGCACTGGTATTGAAGACCGTCGCGGATGTCGATGCCGGTCGGACACACCTGCACACAGATGCCACAGTCGATGCAGTCGCCCTTGTTGGTGGATTGCCGCAGGGCACCACGGGGTTCGCCGCGGCGGCTGTCATAGCTGACGTTTGCCGTATCCGGATCGATCATCACCCCCTGGAAGCGCGAGTACGGACACATGTGCTGGCAAACGGCCTCGCGTGCCAGCCCCGCCTGCAGATAGGTGAAGGTCGCGTAGAAGATCAGCCAGAAGGTCTCCCAGGGGCCGGTCTGGAAGCCGGCGATCGCCGGCAGCAGTTCCCGGATCGGGGTGAAGTAGCCGACGAAGGTGATCGCGGTCCACGCCGCCACCAGCGCCCAGATGCCATGCTTGACCGACTTGATCAGCAGCTTGCGCGCCGACATCGGGCTCTGGTCGAGGCGCAGGCGGGCAAGGTGGTCGCCCTCGACCTTGCCCTCGATCCACACGAAGATGGACGTATAGACCGTCTGCGGACAGGCAAAGCCGCAGAACAGGCGCCCCGCCATGGCGGTGGTGAAGAACAGCGCGGTGGCGGCCAGGATCAGGATGAAGGCGAGCATCAGCGCATCCTGCGGCCACAGCACCAGGTCGAAGAGATAGAGCTTTTCGTCGACGATGTCGAACAGGATCGCCTGCCGCCTGCCTGCCGCCGTCGTCCATGGCAACCAGCACGCACCGTAGAACACGATCTGGGTAAGCCAGACCATTGCCCAGCGCAGGCCGTTAAAGCGGCCCTGCACCGCCTTGGCGTGGACCTTTCCCTTCTTGCGATAGAACTCCAGCCGGGCTTCGCGCGCCTTGCTGACGGGTGGGTTCATGGGTGTACTCCGGCTTCAAAGATGGCCGGCAGTACATCATCCCGGGTGGGATAGGTGCAGATTCAGATTGTTTGATTTAGAACAGGTACAGATTCTGGCTGGCCGTCTTGCTGTGCCGGATGACTATCGGCCCGACTGTTCCTGTCTGCGCATCGGCAGGCGGTGACAATGAAGGTGTCGAGTCAGGAGTTGAGTACCGTGATTGCCAGTACGATGAGTCTTCCCAATGCAGCGGATCTGCCCCCCAGTGCGGGCAGGGTGCCCGGCAACAAGGGTATCTGGGTCGGGATCTGCTGCGAGTTTGTCGAGTTTCTGGTGCTGTTCATCGTGTACTTCGTCGCTCGCGCGCACTTTCCGGAGGATTTCCATGCGGGGGCCGAGCGTCTTTCGCAGACGGCGGGCGTGCTCATCACGCTGCTGATGGTGAGCAGTAGCTTCTTCATGGCCTGCTCGGTCACCCGCCTGCGTGCCGGGCGCAGGCGCGAATCGATCGCTTGGCTGATTGCGGGCCTGGTCGCCGCACTCGGCTATCCGGTGGTCAAGTACTTCGAGATCCAGTGGAATCTTGCGCAAGGGATCGATGGGCAGTCGGGGATTTTCTTCACCGTCTATTACTACCTGACCTTCACCCACATGGTGCACGCCTTCTGGGGCATCCTCGGCATCCTCTGGGTCCTCACCCGACACGGGTTCGGGATCTACACTGAGGAAGAACACAGCGGCCTGGAGGCGCTTGCCAGCTACTGGCATGCCACCGACATCATCTGGCTGGTCATTTTCCCCTTCTGTTACGTTCTGGCCTGATCATGGATACCTCCGCACGCAAGCCCGCCACCTCGCTGCAACCCCTGTTCCTGGCCTGGCTGGGGCTTGTCGGCCTTACCTTCGTCAGCCCGCAGCTCGGCGCCGGCCTCGGTGGGCAGGACACCGTGCAGCTCATCGTCGCCGCGATCATCTGGATCAAGGGCCAGCTGGTCGCACGCTACTTCATCGAGGCTGGGCTGGTGCACCCCTTCCTTCGCAATGTGCTGCGCTTCTTCATTGCCTCCACTCCGATCGCGATCGTGCTGACGACCTTGTTCGGCGACAGCATCACCCGTCTCGCCAGCCTATAGCTGGCGTTTGATCAGCCTGCCGAGCGTGGCCAGTGCATCGTCCTGGCGTGCCGTGGCGGGGTGGCCGAAATTGAGTCGGAGGTAGCTGGAGAACTCGCGTTTCGCCGAGAAGATCGGCCCTGGCGCGGTGCTGATGCCGTGTGCGAGCGCTGCCTCGTGCAGTTGCAGCGTGTCGACCCGGGCAGGTAGCTCCAGCCACAGGAAGTAGCCGCCGTCCGGCCTGGCCAGGCGGATGTCGTGGGGCAAGTGCGTCTCGATGCCGGCCAGGAGTTGTGCCTCTTGAGTGGCAAGCTGCCTGCGCAGCTGACGCAGGTGGTTGTCGAAGCCGCCGTGCTTGAGGTAATCGGCCAGCGCGATCTGCACCGGCACGGCAGTCGCCAGGCTGGTCGAGTATTTCTGCCGCTGAACCTTCTTGGCGAACCGCCCCGCCGCGACCCAACCTACGCGGTACCCCGGGGCGAGGCACTTCGAGAACGAAGATACGTGCAGCACCAGTCCGTCGGTGTCCATTGCCTTGCTGCACAAGGGGGCCTCGCGGCCGAAGTACAGCTCGGCATAGACGTCGTCCTCGATCAACGGAACCTGGTACTTGCGCAGCAGCTCCAGCAAGGCGCGCTTGTTCTCGTCCGCTACGCGGCTGCCCGTCGGGTTGGCGTAGTTGAGCATGAACAGGCAGGCCTTGACCGGATGATGGCGCAGCGCATCGGCCAGCGCATCCAGGCTCACGCCCTCGCGCGGGTGGCTCGGGATCTCGATCACCTTGAGCCCAAGGCGTTCGCTGGCCTGCAGCCCGGCGTAGAAGGTGGGTGATTCGATGGCAACCAGGTCGCCGGGCTGGGTCAGGGCCTGCAGGCAGAGGTTGAGCCCTTCCATTGCCCCTGACGTGACGACGATCTCCTGTGGCGACACCGAGGCGCCATGCGCCAGGTAACGCAATGCGATCTGTCGGCGCAGCTCCTCATTGCCCGGAGGCAGGTCGGTCACCGTGGCCAGCGGGTCCAGGTGACGTGCGGCCGCGGCGAGGAAGCGCCCGAGCTTGTCGAGCGGATACAGCCGCGCGTCCGGAAAGCTCGATCCCAATGGGACGATCGCAGGATCGCGAACGCTGTCGAGGATCTGGAAGATGAAGTCGCTGACCTCGAGCGCCGTGGAGCCGCCCACAGGGTGCGTCATCTCGGGCTCTGGCAGCTTGCGGCCGAGCCGGGCGCGCACGAAGTAGCCCGACTTTGGTCGCGCCTCGATCAGGCCCCGGCTTTCGAGCAGGTGGTAGGCCTGGGTGACCGTGATCGGGCTGACGCCATGGGTCTTGCAGGCCTGTCGCACGGAGAGGAGCTTGTCGCCGGGACGTAGTACGCCCGATGCAATCAGTGCTGCAGTTCGCTCGGCAAAGTCTTGGTAGAGGCTCATGGGGCGATGCTAGCAGCGGGTTGCCCGCAGCGCCTTGGCATGGATCATTCCTAGCAGCTGTGCTGCGGCTGGCGCAGGTGCAACTCCTGGTTGAGGTCGGTGCCTGGGTCTCGTGTGTTGGCGGGCCAGCGGTGCGTGCCGAGGGTGTCGTTGGGAGTTTCCTTGCATTTATAAAGACGATCGGTCTAATATCTGCCCATGGTTCCGGAACAGCAGACTCCCCGTCGGCGCGGCAGGCCGCCCAGACAGCGCGCAGACCTGATGGAGACGCGCGAGCTGTTGCTGCGTGCGGGCCTGGAGGTGTTCACCGAGAAGGGCTTCTCGGCCACCGGCATCGAGGAGATCCTTGGCCGCGTAGGCGTGCCCAAGGGCTCCTTCTACCATTACTTCGACAGCAAGGAAGACTACGGCCTCGAGGTGATCGGACGCTACGGCGTGTTCTTTGCCCGCAAGCTGGATCGCCATCTGCTCGATCCGGCACGCCCACCGCTGGCGCGCCTGCGCGCTTTCGTCATCGACGCGGCAGAGGGCATGGCACGCCATGAATTCCGCCGAGGTTGCCTGATCGGCAACCTCGGGCAGGAGATGGGCGCATTGCCGGAGAGCTTTCGGGTCCGGCTCAGGGATACTTTCGAGGATTGGCAGGCCCGTTTTGCGGCCTGCCTGAACGAGGCACAGCGGGCAGGGTGGCTGGCACCACAGGCCGACTGCGCGGGACTCGCTGCAGTGTTCTGGATTGGTTGGGAAGGCGCAGTCCTGCGTGCCAAGCTCGAGCGCAGTGCGAGGCCGCTCGAGCTGTTTGCCGATTTCTACTTCGCCGGGCTGCCCAAGGGCTGACTTTTTTCGTGTTTTTATAGACGTTCGGTCTAAATATGGAGGGGATGACATGTTCAAGGGCGTACTGATCGAGAAGGACGATGCGGGTTACCGCGCGAGCGTCAAGTCGCTTGACGAAGCGCAGTTGCCCGAGGGCAACGTGACCGTGCGCGTCAGCCACTCGACGCTCAACTACAAGGACGGGCTGGCCATTACCGGCAAGGGGCCGGTGGTGCGCAAGTTTCCGATGGTCCCGGGCATCGATCTGGTCGGGGTGGTCGAGGACAGCACCCATCCGGAATACAAAGCCGGGGACGCAGTGGTGCTCAACGGCTGGGGTGTGGGCGAGGTGCACTGGGGCGGCCTGGCGCAGAAGGCGCGTCTGAATGGCGACTGGCTGGTGCCGCTGCCCGCGGCCTTCACGCCGCAACAGGCGATGGCGATCGGCACCGCGGGTTATACCGCCATGCTGTGCGTGCTGGCGCTCGAACGCCACGGGGTCCAGCCCGGGGACGGCGAGATTCTGGTCACCGGCGCTGCCGGCGGTGTCGGCAGCGTCGCCATCGCGGTGCTCGCCAAGCTCGGCTACACGGTGGTGGCGGCGACCGGCCGCACGCAGGATGCCGACTACCTCAAGGCGCTCGGGGCGGCGGAGGTGGTCGATCGCGCGCTGTTCTCGTCGCCTGGCAAGCCGCTGGGCAAGGAGCGCTGGGCCGGCGCTGTCGATGTGGTCGGCAGCCATGTGCTGGCCAACGTCTGCGCCACCACCAAGTACCGTGGCGTGGTCGCGGCCTGCGGGCTGGCGGCGGGCATGGACCTTCCGGCGACGGTCGCGCCCTTCATCCTGCGCGGCGTCACCCTGGCTGGCGTCGACAGCGTGATGTGCCCGCGTGCGGACCGGCTGCTGGCCTGGCAACGCCTGGCAAGCGATCTGGATCCGGCCAAGCTCGGGCAGATCAGCCGCGAGGTCGGGCTGGCCGAGGCCATCCCGCTCGCCGACAGCTTGCTCAGGGGCGAGGTCCGCGGCCGCATCGTCGTGGACGTCAATCGCTAGAGCCGTCCCGTCAGGATCAACCGTTTCATCATTCCAAGGAGAAGAAAGCATGACCCAGGCACAGCAATCCGCAGTGAGCCGTTTCCCTGTCCCCGAACTGAAGGACATGCCCGAAGACATCCGCGCGCGCATCGAGGCCGTTCAGGAGAAGTCCGGTTTCATCCCCAACGTGTTCCTTACGCTCGCCTACCGGCCCGACGAGTTCCGTGCCTTCTTCGCCTACCACGACGCGCTGATGGAGAAGCCGGGCAACCTGAGCAAGGCCGAGCGCGAGATGATCGTGGTGGCGACCAGCAATGCGAACCAGTGCCAGTACTGCGTGATCGCCCACGGCGCGATCCTGCGCATCCGCGCCAAGAACCCGCTCATCGCCGACCAGGTTGCAGTCAACTACCGCAAGGCCGATCTGAGCGCTCGCCAGAAGGCGATGCTCGATTTCGCCATGAAGGTCTCGCAGACCTCGCACCTGGTGGGCGAGGCCGATTTCGAACTGCTGCAGGCGCACGGCTTCACCGAGGAGGACATCTGGGATATCGCCGGCATCGCGGCCTTCTTCGGCATGTCCAACCGTCTTGCCAACGTGACGAGCATGCGGCCCAACGCGGAGTTCTACGCGCTCGGCCGCTGAGCGCAGGGCTTGCCAGCCCCGCGCGGTGCATGCGAGCGCGGGGCGGTGACGAGACCTTGTGCAGCCTGAGTGCGGTCGCGCTCAGGCGAGCGACAAGCGGTTGCGGCCATTGCGCTTGGCCTCGTAGAGCGCAGCGTCGGCGCGTGCGAAGAGGGCATCCGTCGTCTCGCCTGGCTTCCGCAGCGCAAGGCCAAACGACACCGTGCATGCGCCGACCTGGGCATCGCGGTGGGCGGCGACGCGCAACCTGATGCGTTCGGCTAGCTCGACGGCTGCCGCCTGGGGGCAGTCCTCGAGCAGGATCAGGAACTCCTCGCCTCCCCAGCGCATCACCTTGTCGCGACTGCGCACCGAGTGGCGGAGGATGTGTGCGATGTCGCGCAGTACGCGATCGCCTGCGGGGTGGCCGAAGCGGTCGTTGATCTGCTTGAAATGGTCGATGTCGCAGACCAGCAGGGCCAGCGGCGTGCCCTGCACCTGCGCTCTGCGCTGGGCCTCTTTCAGCAGTTGCTCACCGTGGCGCCGGTTGTGCAGGCCGGTGAGGGTGTCCTCGGTCGCGGCCTGGCGTAGCGCATGCTCGATGTCGACGCGCTCGGAGATGTCCTTGCTTACGCTGACGTAGTGGCTGATGCGGCCGGCGTCGTCGCAGATCGGCGAGATGCTTTGCTCGGCGTGGTATAGCGAGCCGTCGCGCCGGCGGTTGGTGAAGGTGGCGCGGAAGTCATTGCCGCTGGCCAGAGAGGTGTGCAACTCGGCATAGAACTTTTCGTCGTGCTCGCCGGAGCGGAACAGGGCCGGCGTCATGCCGATGACCTCGTTGACCGCATAACCGGTCACGTTGGCGAAGGCGAGGTTGGCGAAGATGATGCGCTTGGCGGTGTCGGTGATGATGATCGGATCGCTGGCGGCATCGAGCGCGCGCGCGAGCAGGCGGTTCTCGCGGTCGGCGCGGACATGCTCTGAGATGTCCTGCTGTATCGACACGAAGTGCGTGAGCTTGCCCTCGTCGTCGCGGACGGGGGTGATGCTCCAATGCACGGTGTAGGGCGTACCGTCCTTGCGGTAGTTGATCGCCGTGCCTTCGAAGAAGCGCCCTTCCTGCAGACAGATGCGCAACTCGTCGATCACTGCCCGGTCGGTCTCCGGGCCTTGCAGGCGCTTGAGCGTCTGGCCTTTCAGCTCTTCGAGCGTATAGCCGGTCATCGCGCAGAAGGCTGGGTTGGCGATTTCCACCCGCCCGCCGA
This sequence comes from Thauera mechernichensis, assembly GCF_029588855.1. NCBI lineage: Bacteria > Pseudomonadati > Pseudomonadota > Betaproteobacteria > Rhodocyclales > Zoogloeaceae > Thauera > Thauera mechernichensis. Next base: position 29,046 of record NZ_JARQZE010000028.1, read on the forward strand.
CGGTGAGGTCGGCATCGGTGATTACGATCGCGTTCCACGACTGCATTACGGCGGCCTGGAACAGCCTCGACTCGCAGGTGCTCATTGGGCAGGGCAGAAGCCAAAACACCCTATCCTAGCAGCGTGGCGCGGTAGTGCGGGCTGCTATTGTGTTGCGGATGTGTCGCGAGTCACGTGCCGGTGCCGGCCGATGGGTTCATGTGGGCGCTGCGATCCTGCCCGGGGTCTCGAGCTGGATCTCGTCGCAGTTGTGCCCTGGTCCGCTGCGGTCGATGACGATGAAGTCGCAGATTTCGTCGAGTGCGAGCAGGGGGTGGTGCCAGACGCCGG
>NZ_JARQZE010000029.1:0-22958 GCF_029588855.1 Thauera mechernichensis
AGGAGGCTGGGCCGCGCCTGCAGATCAACGCCCAGAACTGTGTGCACTGCAAGACCTGCGACATCAAGGACCCGACCCAGAACATCAACTGGGTCGTGCCGCAGGGCGGCGAAGGACCGATCTACCAAGGGATGTAAGACCACACCGGCAGAGGGCACGACAGCGCGCCCTCTGCCGGTATCGATTCAGCCCTCCCGCCCCGCCCTCGCCGCACGCATGATGCGGGCGATGAAATCACCCTTGGCTTGCGCGTAAGCCCTGCGATCGTCCGGGCAGGCGGCAGCGATGCGGCATTTGAGCGCACCGTACTCCCTCGCAGCCTCGGGATGCGCGCGCAGGTAGTCGCGAAACAGCAGGCGCTCCCATTCCGAAGACCCCCTCTCAAGGAAGTGAATGTGGTGCGTGCGCCGTCCGCTGGCATCACGGCGAATGAACCACGCGTACTCGATGCCGGGCAAACCCGGCTGGCTCGCCCGCCAGAAGAACTCGCAGCCCTGCGCCTGCAATAGCGGCGCAATATGCTGCGCAACGTCGCTCATCGAACGCACCTCCACCAGCATATCGACGATAGGCTTGGCATGCAGCCCCGGCACCGCGGTGCTGCCGAAATGCTCGATACGCCCAATCATGTCTGGTGGCAGGCAGGCCCGCAGCCGCGCAGCCTCCTCCTCGAACGCGCGCGGCCAGCCGGGATCGTAAGGCACGATCTCGATACGCTCGCCAAGCGCGCGGGACACATGTTCTGGTTGCCGCAAGTACCCAGCCATCGCTGGCCAACCTCCTGCGTGTTACATCGTCCGTCAAGCGTACTCGCCAAGGCTCACCGCAAACCCAACGTAAGCGCAGCGATAAAGATATAGCGCCCCGCCTTCGCCACGGCGACGATGAGAACGAAGCTCCACAGCGGCTCTCGCATTACCCCGGCGAGTACTGTAAGCGGGTCCCCGATGACGGGCACCCAACTCAGGAGCAGCGACCAGCGGCCATAGCGATGGTAGCGCGCCTGGGCCTTCTCGAGCTGATCTGAACGCACCGGAAACCAGCGATACGCACGCCAGCGCTCGAGGTAGCGACCCAGCAGCCAGTTGACGACAGAGCCCAGGACATTACCGGCACTGGCAACGATAACCAGCGCCCACGGCGGATGAGCCGCATTGACCAACAAGCCGACGAGCACCGCCTCGGATTGCAGCGGTAACAGTGTGGCCGCGCCAAAGGCGGCAACGAACAAGCCGATGTAGGCAGCGGACAGCATGAAAGGCTTGGCCGGCTTGTATGCCGGCCCCTGATATCGGAAACACAAACAAAAAGGCCCACGCGGACGTGGGCCTTTTTGTTTGTTTGGTTGCGGGGGCAGGATTTGAACCTGCGACCTTCGGGTTATGAGCCCGACGAGCTGCCAGACTGCTCCACCCCGCGTCGGAGAAACAGAACTATAAACAATCGCTGCAGGAAAGTCAAAGTTTTTTTGCGCTGCAAAACTTCTGACCGTGTAAGCCGCGACTGCAGGAAAGACTTGGTGCCGGCAATAGGAATCGAACCCACGACCTTCTGATTACAAATCAGCTGCTCTACCAACTGAGCTATGCCGGCAACGGACGCGGATTATAGCCCAAGCGCAGCCGCAACGCTGCTGTTGGGCGCTTGCGCCAACAACTGTTTAAATATACAGTCTTCAAAACAAACAACGAGGAGCATGGATCATGGCAACGATTGGTACGCGCGCACTCTTGGCTCTCGGCTTGATCTCGGGGCTGATGATCGGCACTGGTCACATCGGCGGCGGGCTCGCCGTGTCGGTTGCGGCGACTGCGGCGGCCTGGCTCGCACGAGCTGGCACTGCCGACCACGACCCAGGCTAGGCCTGGGCGGCACACTCAACGGCCAAACTTGCTCATCAGTTGCTGCAGCTTTTCCTGTTTGCGCCGCTCAGCCTCTTCAGCCTCGCGCTTCTCGCGCTGCTGCTTGGCAACCGCCGCAAACCGCTCCTTGAGCAATTGCGCAGCGTGCGCGCGCTGCTCGTCGGTGACCTCGCCCGCCGGGTTGCCATCCAGATCGAAGCGCTGTGCGCTGCGCTCAACCGCCTTGAGGTAACGCGTCGAGGCCGTATGCATCCTCAACGCGACACGCAGCACCTTGCGTTCGAACTCAGGGAAACGCTCGAGAATCGCGTTGTCAATGCGCAGCGCGAGCGGCTTGCAGTCACGAAATGCGGCACACTCCGCCTCGAGGCGCTTGATCATCGCACGTGGCTCGATGCCGGGCTTCGCTTGGGCGGGCGTGGCGTCCAGCCCGGTCTCGGGCATCGTGGTGGCGGGGGGTGTTTGCGCAGAAGTCATCAGTTTGAGAACTCGGAATAAGCGGCACGCGTCTATACACGCGTGCAGGTAAGCGGAGCGGAGTGAGCCGACGACAGGCCCGCTTCACACCGCAAAGCTTGCATTCTAACGCGTCGCGATTGAAGCAGTCCGCCCGCCCGCTGCATCGACCTGCCCCTGCGACGCATTTGCAACAGCTGGACCACCATCACCGCGAGGACCACCATCATGACGCTCAAGCGCTGGAAACGGTTGCCCGGCTCACAGACCGCCCCTGCCGGCGTAGAGCGCGCCATACTGCGCCGGCTACCCATGGTTACGCTTGCCGGAACGATGGGCTGTATCGCCGCATCCCTGCTGGCCAGGCTGTTGTGGTGGGGTGACACCAGCATCGAAACCGCCCGTGCCTTGCAGATGATCGACATCTGGGTGATCGCGGCAGTCGTGCTGCACTGGACGGTCATGCTCACCCTAGCCATTGGGTGCACCATCGTCTTCGTCATGAAGGGACCGGCGTATATCGCAGACCGATACGACCTTCCAGACGAAAACCACCCACGCTGAGGCTCCGAAACACAGGAAACAGACAAAAGCCTGCTCGCGCTCGAAAGAGGCTCACCACCGGCTCGCTCGTGATATCCGGGCGAGCCTATAATCGGGCTGCATCCTTGCGCAGCTCAGGCCCTCCTCGACATGACCACGAATGGCAACCCGTCCGAAATCGCCCGTGAGACTCTACGCCAGCTGGCGATGCGGCGCGTTGCTCCGACGCCCGACAACTACCGCAAGCTCTATCACGAAATCGCAGGCACCAGCACCTCGGAGGATGCCCCCCCCGAGTCCGATCTGCGCAGGATCGTCCGTCGCCTCCCACGGGATACGCCAGAACGCCAGCGACAACTGCGCCAGCTCGATCAGGCGCTCGCGGAGAACGACGCCAAGGCGGCAGACGCGGCCCTGGAGCGCTACCTGGACGGCCTGAAGCAGTCCGAGCAACCGGCCTGGAACGAGGTCATCGCAAATCTGGTCCGCCAGTGGGAAGCGCGCCAGAACGGCTGGACGACTGCACGCAAGCGCGAGGCGCTGGACCGGGTACTCAACGCCTCGGACGCCGCCACGCTTTACAGCCGCCTGCAGGGGCTTCTGCGCGGCTGGACCCAGGCCGGAACCGACTCCGACGCGGACAGCATGCACGGCACTCAGGACGCGTTTGCCCAGGAGCGCCCCTCGGCTCGCCCCCTCGCATCCATCCCAGCGGCGAACGCACCACATCCGCTCAAGCAGGCGGACCCCGTATCGGCCCACGACGAGTCCAGACATGGACACCTGGACGCTGTACGCGAGTTGCTCGAGCTGAGCCTGCACCAGGCCATCCCCGCCCTGCTGACCGAACACGCCGATCTGGCCGCCGAGGCGAGATCGATCGCAGCAGAACTCGGCGAACAGCTCGATACCCCAGCACTCACCCAACTGCGCGACCGTCTGCGCAAGCTCACGCACGAGATCGAGATCACCGCCGCCGACGACGCCGAAGTGCGCAGCGGCCTGCTCGAATTGCTCCGCCTGCTCCTTCGCAACATCGATGACCTCGTCCTCGACGACGCCTGGCTCAGCGGCCAGGTCGAGATGCTGCGCGAGATCACCGAGAGCAAACTCGACGCCCGCAAGATAGACGACGCAGGACAGCGTCTGCGCGAACTGATCTCCAAGCAAGGTCAGCTCAAGAGCAACCTGGTTGCCAGCCAACGCCACCTGCGCGACATGCTGGCGGGCTTCGTCGACCAGCTGGCGCGCTTCTCCGAGAGCACAGGCACCTACCACGACCGCATCGGCACCTGCGCCCAACGCATCGCCCAGGCTGGCAGTATCGCGGAGATCGGCCCCTTGCTCGACGAGGTCATGCAGGAAACCCGCAGCATGCAGGACGAGGCGCGCCGATCACGCAGCGAACTGCTCGCCGCACGCGAGGAGGCCAGCGCCGCACAGGCGCGTATCACCGCCCTGCAGGCCGAACTCGATGAGTCGAGCCGGCTCATGCGCCACGACCAGCTCACCGGTGCCCTCAACCGCCGAGGCCTGGACGAGATGTTCCAGAAGGAGGCCGCACGGGCAGTGCGCCGTGGCACGCGACTAGCCGTGGCCCTGCTCGACATCGATCACTTCAAGAAGCTCAATGACAGCCTCGGCCACAAGGTGGGCGACGACGCCCTCGTCCACCTGTCGCGCATCGTCAGACAGCACCTGCGCCCGCAGGACGTGCTCGCGCGCTTCGGCGGCGAGGAGTTCGTGATCCTGCTCCCGGAAACCTCGGACGATGAGGCCTATCAGGCGCTCGTGCGCCTGCAGCGCGAACTGACGCGGGAGTTCTTCATGGCCGACCACCAGAAGGTCGTCATCACTTTCAGCGCCGGCGTGACCCCGCTCTTGCCGGGAGAAGCATTCGAGGTCGCGCTCGATCGCGCCGACGGCGCCATGTACCAAGCCAAGCAGGCAGGTCGCAATCGTGTCGTGGTAGCGCCGGCGCCCACCGAAAAAGGAATCACGGGGAGCTGAGCGCGTGCCTGACGGGTCGCCTCAGCGCCCCTGCCCCAGTTCCTCTACCTCAGCACCACTGGTTTAGAACTTTCGTCTCGGCCGGCTGCGCAGCAGCTGCTCGGCCGCGTTCTCCATCGCACTCCAGGATCCGCCATGCGCGAGATAGGCCGTTACCCACTCCGGCGCCGCGCCCTCGCCGGACCAGCACAGGGAACGACTGGCCGGATGCACATAGCGAATCGTCACCTCTTCGGCGACGCTGGCTGGCTGTGCTGGTGAAGCAAGCTCTTCGCCCCCCTGGGTCGGCTCGGGCGGCACGACAGGCTCAGGCACGACCTCCACGACGGCTTCATCGCACCGGGCACGCTCCTCGCGAACCGAGATCTCATTGCAGACCTCGACAAGCATGGCCTCCAACTCTTGCAGGGAGTGCTCGGTCAGGTCGATCGACATTGGAAAGCTCTTCGGAAGACGGGGTCGCCATCATACTCGGCGCACCCCGTTCTCGGGCAGTGGGTTACCGCGCCCAATCGCATCAGACCCCGCAGCAGTCAGCCGCGGCCTACCGCGCCACCATCCTCCCCCCGCAAACACAGGGCATGCGGCTAGACTTCAGGCCCGTGCCTCCCGGCCCTGACGACTCCCATGCAAGGCGTCCCCGAACACTTCGAACACATCACAGACAAGGCCGAGTTCCGCCGTCCACCGGGCAGAGCGGGCATCGAGCTGTATCGCGCCCATATCGTTCGCCACCACTTCGACGCCCATACCCATGAGGCGTATGGCTTCGGCGTCATCGAGCATGGGGTCGAGCGCTTTCGTCTCGCCGGCTCGGATCACCTCGCGGCTCCCGGCTCCATTGTGCTGATGAACCCCGACGCACTGCACACGGGCCGCGCCGAAACCGAGCAGGGTTGGGCCTACAGCATGATCTACATCGATCCGGACCTTCTGGCGCGAGCAAGCGGCGACACGCAGTGGTGGTTCTCGAGTGCCGTCGTGGACGACGACCCTGTACGCGCGCGTCGCCTCACCGCACTGCTTCATGCACTGTGGCGGGAGGCCGACCCACTCGCCATCGACAGCCTGCTGTTGCTGCTCGTACGCGAGCTGCAGCCCCATGCCCGCTCGCCTGCGCCGGCGCGCGCCGAAAAAGCCCACTGCTTCAACCGCGTCATCGACTACATGCGCGCGCATCTGGGCGAGCGCATAACGCTCGAGGCGCTCGCAAGCGTCGCCGGACTCAGCCCTTTTCATTTCCTGCGCTGCTTCCGGGATCAGCACCATGTCACCCCGCAGCAGATGTTGATGGCACTCCGCCTGTTCGAGGCCAAGCAAGGCCTGGCTGCCGGCAAAGCACCTGCCGAGGTGGCGGCTGACGTCGGCCTCGCCGATCAGGCCCACCTGACACGCGCCTTCGCGCGCCGCTACGGTGTCACCCCCGCACGTTACCAGCGCCAGGTTCGGCCCTGAGCCCCCGGCAGGCGCAAGATGGTACAAGACACGCATCAGGGCGGGCGATGAAACTCCCGCATCGTCATCGGGAGCACGTTTCATGTGGGTGGGTATCGGGTTCGCGCTTGCGGCGGGCATGCTTTGGGGTCTGGTATTCGTCGGCCCACTGCTGTTGCCCGACTATCCGGCGGCCCTGCAGTCGTTCGGGCGCTACCTCGCCTTCGGGCTGATCGCCCTGCCCCTGGCCTGGCTCGACCGCGGCGAACTGGGCCGTCTCCACCGCAGCGACTGGATCGAGGCGCTCAAGCTCGCACTCATCGGCAACCTGCTCTATTACCTGTTTCTTGCAAGTGCCATCCAGCGTGCAGGCGCCCCGCTGCCCACCATGATCATCGGCACCCTGCCGGTGGTCATCGCCATCAGCGCCAACTGGCGCAACCGCGAGCGCGACGGCATGCTGCCCTGGCCGCGGCTTGGGCCAGCGCTCATCCTCATCGCCCTAGGCCTGGCTTGTGTGAATCAGGTGGAAATGTCCGCGCTCGCCGCGCAAGGCAGCGACGGCAACACGCGCTACCTGAGCGGCGCCGCGCTTGCCATCGGCGCCGTCGCCTGCTGGACCTGGTACCCGCTGCGTAACGCCGACTGGCTGCGTGCGCATCCGGATCGCAACCCGCGCGCTTGGGCAACGGCGCAGGGCCTCGTCACCCTGCCGCTGGCCTTGACCGGATACATCGGCTTCTGGGCCTGGCTCATCATCGATGGCAACCCCATGCCCATGCCCTTCGGCCCACGTCCGGAGGTGTTCATTGGCCTGATGGTGAGCATCGGCCTGTTCGCATCCTGGCTCGGCACCCTGTGCTGGAACGAAGCCAGCCAGCGCATGCCGACCGCAGTGGTGGGGCAACTCATCGTCTTCGAGATGCTCGCGGCACTGACCTATGCATTCATCTGGAAGGAGCAGTGGCCGGACGCCCTGACGCTGACCGGCATTGGCCTCGTCCTCGCCGGCGTCCTGTCCGCACTGCGGATCAAGCCGGTTCGCAGGGTCAGCAGCGAACCGCGGCGGTAGCCATTGATCCACCCTGCGCAAGCGTCTATCGCCGCTGCACGCGTACTCGGCGACGCAACAGCCTTGTCCCGCTCAACGCCCGCGCTGGGGTTCGGGCCACGTCTGCAAGCGGCACTTCTCGCAGTCGTCCCAAGGCAGGCAGTCACACACCCGCGGCAGCGCAACATAGCGGCTGCCTACCTGCACCTTGCCCTCCTGCGTCCGAGATGAAGCCGGATCACGGCGCGGCACAGGCGACGGTGGCGGAGACGATGCGTCGTGGGGCGTCGGCTGCCAGCGCAAGAACGGCGCCACATCGACGCCGTCGCCAAGGTACCAGAGCTTGCGCGCAGCATCCCAGCGCGCACCCAGCCTCTTCGCCTCGTCCTTCTCTGCGAACGGAACCTTCAGGTTGTGGCGCATGGCGGCATCGCTGTATTCATGACAGGGGGCGCATTATAGGCGCGCCGGGCCGGGTATCACTCTTGCATCCAGGCACAGCGCCAGTCACCCCTTTGCCTGCGCGTCCCGGTCCGCCTGATCGAGATCGGCCTGTGCCTTGGCAGCCAGCAACTCCGCGTCCATCTTGTTCTTGGCGAAGGCAATGGCCGCTCTTCCCACCACGATCATCACCCCGGCAACGAGCACGATCGACAACAAGGAGGCCCGATTGTCCGGGCTGGCCTGCATCGCACCCACGCCATCCTTGGTCTCTTGCCCACTCTGTTGAACGGGCACCTGCGTGCTTGTCCTTGCCGCAGGCTCCGGCGGGGTTTCTGCCCGGACAACGCCCGCCGACAGGCAAACCCAAATGCCAAGCACGATGACTGCCACGCGTTTCATAGACGACCTCATTCGCAAACCTCTTTGTTCCCGCATCATGCACCGACCAACGCGTCAGCAACTTGCGACAGCTCAAGCCCGTCCTCAGCGCTGCGCGCAACAACCAAGGACAGGCTCGACCCCGTCTGCTAGGCCGACACGACGATACGCAGGTGCTGCTTGCGTCCGGCGGCCAGGCGCCACTCACCTGCGGCCGAGGGCAAAGGCAGATCCGCATTCGTGACCTGGATGCCGTCCAGGCGCAAACCGCCTCCAGCCGCCAGTCTCCGGGCAGCACTGCGGGACGGCGTCAGCCCACCCTCCACCGCAAGCTCGGCAAGCGTAAGCCCAGCGCTGACGCGGACCGGATCAACGACCAGGGTAGCGAGCCCGTCGTCGCTTTCACCGCCACCAAAAAGCCCCGCAGCGGTCCTTGCGGCGCGCTCGGCAGCACCATCGCCGTGCGCAAGCCGCGTCGCCTCCGTGGCGAGAAGGACTTTCGCCTCATTCAGTTCTGCACCCTGCAGCCCCCCCAGGCGTCGAACCTCGGTCATGGGGAGCTCGGTGAACAGCGCGAGGAAGCGGCCAACATCGCGGTCATCCACATTGCGCCAGAACTGCCAGAACTCGAACGGTGCCAGCCGGTCAGCGTTGAGCCACACCGCACCCGCGGCAGACTTGCCCATCTTGCGTCCGTCCGCAGTCACCAGCAACGGCATCGTCAGCCCGAACAGTTCGCCTCCGCCTTGCCGCCGTGAGAGCTCTACACCGTTGATGATGTTCGCCCACTGGTCGGCGCCACCGACCTGGATCGTGCAGCCGTAGCGTTCCGCCAACTGAGTGAAGTCGAACGCCTGCAGCAAGGTATAGCCGAACTCCTGGAAGCTCAGCGAATGCGCCAGGCGGGTGCGCACAGCGTCGAAGCTCAACAGCCGATTCACGCTGAAATGCCGTCCCACCCGGCCAAGAAAATCCAGGTAGCCGAGCCCATCGAGCCATTCCGCGTTGTCGACCACGAGCGCGCCGTCGGCGCTGTCGTCCATACGCAAGTACCGGGTGAAGGCCGTGCTGATACCGCGAAAATTGGCCGCAATGGTCGCCGCGTCGAGCATCGGCCGGCTCGTGTCCCTGAAGCTCGGATCGCCGATACGAGTCGTGGCACCGCCCATCAACAGTATTGGCCGATGCCCTGCGCGCTGCATCCAGCGCATCAGCATCAGGCCCTGCAGATGGCCAACGTGCAGGCTGTCTGCGGTACCGTCGAACCCGAGATAGATGCTGCGCGCCCCACTGGCCAGCGCTCTACGCAGGCCGTCGGCGTCGGTGCATTGATGGATGAAGCCGCGCTCTTCCAGAAGGTGGAAGACGTCGAAAGTATCGTGATGCATGGGGTCTCCTGATGAGGACGGGGCAAATAGCCCGAGGGAGACCGCCAATCAGCTCAACCAGTCCGCCTCGGGCGGACTGGGCGCGCGCGCCGCTACCGCCGTGGTAAGCGGTAGCCGTAATAACGAACGCGGGAAACGAGATTGCTGCGGAGCATGGCTGCATCGTATCAAGGTTTGCATCGCCTGGGGAGGCGGGCCGAGCAGTCGCGAGGGCTCTTGGCCGCAGCCGCGCGCGCATGCGCCGACCGCTAGGTCATGGCAGCCTGCTCAAGCCGCCCGGTCTCCAGCCAGCGCCAGCACCGCCCGTCAGCCGCTGGTCTTGCCGCGGGCAGCCGCCAGGCATGTAGGCAGCTGCGCCTTCGACGTGCGCTGGATCTGCCGCAGCAGATCGACCGACACCCTTGGCACCTGATGGCGAAGCCGCAGTTCATCCTCCAGCCTAAGCAGCAGGCTCGCCGCCATCTCGGCATCGGCCAGCGCACGGTGGTAGCGCCCCGCAACCGGCAAGTTGGCGTACTGGACCAGCACGCCCAGCTTATGGCTGGGTGCAGCGGGCAGCAGACGCCGCGACAGCAGCAGCGAGCATACGAAGTCCTGCTCCCTGCTGCGCTCGATGCGCGCCAGCTCCGCATCCCAGAACTTGGCGTCGAACGAGGCGTTGTGGGCGACGATCGGCATGTTGCCGACGAAATCGGACACCTCGCGCATGACCTCGCCCGCCGCCGGCGCGCTGCGGATCATCGCGTTCGTGATACCGGTCAGCGCCTCGATGTAGGCCGGAATCCGCACTCCTGCGTTCATCAGACTCTGGTAGCGATCGACCACACGCCCATCCTCCACGATGACCGCTGCGATCTCCGTGGCGCGGTCACCCTGTGCGGGCGACAACCCCGTGGTCTCGAAATCAATCACTGCCACCGCTTCCATGCTCAGCACCTTTTCAGGCCGTGGCGCATGAGGGCATGCGCACCTTGGCGACCGGGCCGGATTATAGGCAGAGTAAGCACTGCCGGAGCAGTCCAGCGCAACCCGCCAAGACAGCACATTGCATCGACTCGCATATCAGCCAAGCGCCGGCATCACTTCGGCGGTTAGAATTTTCGCCAGCGCTCGGCAGGCTCACCATCAAGGACACCGACCATGAATCCGATCGTCCGCATCCAACCGCGCAGCGCCGACCTCGGCGACGGCATGCTCGTGCGCCGCGCGCTCCCCAATCGCCAGCAGCGCATGATTGGCGCGTGGTGCTTCCTCGATCACGCCGGCCCAGTGCAGTTCGAGCCCGGCAAAGGCATGCACGTCGGCGCGCACCCGCACATCGCCCTGCAGACCTTCACCTGGCTGATCGAGGGCGAGGTCCTGCACCGCGACAGCCTGGGCAACGAGCAGATCATCCGCCCTGGCCAGGTCAATCTGATGACCGCTGGGCACGGCATCGCCCATACCGAGGATTCGCTGCATGACGGCGAGCGGCTGCACGCGGCACAGCTGTGGATCGCCCTGCCGCCGGAACACAAGGATTGCCCGCCCGCCTTCGAGCACTACGCCGAACTGCCGCACTGGCGCGAAGGCAGCGCAGAACTGACCCTGCTCGCCGGCCGCTACGGTGAGCGAACCGCAGCGGCGCGCATCCACTCCCCGCTGGTCGGCATCGACATCGCCTGCGACAGCACCAGCAACATCACGCTCCAACTGGACCCCGGTTTCGAGTACGGCCTGATGCCCCTCGTTGGCGACGCAATGGTCGACGGCGAAACCATCAGCGCGGACGAACTCGCCTACCTCGGCAAGGGACGCAGCGAACTTCAGCTTGCGCTACCCGCAGGCGCTCGGGTGCTGTTCCTGGGGGGCGAGCCGTTCGAGGAACCAGTGCTGATGTGGTGGAATTTTGTGGGCTTCAGCAAGGAAGACATCGCGCAGGCACAGACCGAGTGGGAACAAGGAGCCGCCCGATTCGGAACGATCGGCGACGGCCAGGCACCGCGACTCGTTGCACCGCCCCTGCCGTGGCGAAACGGCAGTTGACCACACTCGGACTCAGCCGCAGGCACGACACCGCCGACGTCGACGGGCCCTCGATCTCTGGTGTCGCTCAAAAATTGGGCAGTGCTCGAATCAGGCCGAGTTTCAACGGCTCAGCCGGGTTATCCACAACTCCTCCCACAACCCTGTCCCCATCGGCTGGGGACAAGCGCGACAGGCTCGGACGGAGCTTGCGGGCATCACTTGCCACGGACTGGCCGATATTCGCAGCCGACGGCCACCGATTCCATGCCCTGGTCCAGCGACTGCATTCGCCCGACATCGCAGGCTTGATGTGAACGGGATGCTCAGGTAAGGTAAAAAAGGATTTGCGCAAATGCACTAAATCCCTCCCGCTGCTCAAGGGGCCGATTGATCGGCCATTCATGCCGTGCAGCGGGCGATCGTTCAACGGCCAATGCGTCGCTTGAGTTTTTTGAGGGCCCTCACCTGGGCCGACCGACCGCGGTGCCCGCCCCAAGGCGCTGACGTGGTCTGACATGTCGCACTTCACCCCGCTGTGGGTGCGGCATGCCACCAGAACAACCCACGACATGAACCGTACCGACACGCCTTCGCCCATCCGCTCCGCCCCCCAATCTCGCATCCGTTTCCGTAGCACGCGCCCGAGCGATGGCACCGCTCTCTGGCAATTCGTCCAGTCCACCGGCACGCTGGAGCCGAATTCGGTCTATTTCTACGTTCTGTTCGCCGCCGACTTCGGCGACACCTGCCTTGTGGCCGAGCAGGACGGCCGCATCGTCGGCGCCGTCATCGGCTTTCATCCGCCGCGCGAGGCCGACACCGCCTTCGTCTGGCAGGTGGGGGTGCTGCCCGAGCAGCGCGGCCAGGGCCTCGGCCTGCAGCTGCTGCAGCAATGGTTGAGCCTGCCGGCCAACGCCCGCTGCCGCTGGGTGACAGCCACGGTAGCGGACGACAACAAGGCCTCGCGTGCCCTGTTCCAACGACTGGCGCGCGAACATGACACCGGCTGCCAGGTGACCCCCCACTTCACCGCCGACCTGTTTCCATCAGGCCACCCCGCCGAGCCGATGCTGCGCGTGGGTCCGATTGCGCGCCATACGCCCGCCCGCGGCGTTCAGTCCCAGCTCGAGAGCCCCATTCCGGTCTGACCGGCTTCGTGCCGTACAGGGCACTCGCAGGCGCGAGCGCCCGGATGTCGCTCGTCCTATATCGAGCGCAGACCCGCCCATTTCGACCAGAGGAGTTATCTCATCATGAACACATTCGAACAGTACGAATCCGAAGTCCGCGGCTACTGCCGCAGCTTTCCCGCGATGTTCACCAGCGCCAAGGGCGCGTGGATGATAGACGCCGAGGGCCGCCGCTACCTCGACTTCTTCTGCGGCGCGGGCGTGCTGAACTACGGTCACAACCCCGACAAGATCAAGCAGGCCCTGCTGGCCTACCTGATGCGCGACGGCATTACGCACTCGCTGGACATGTACACCGAGGCGAAGCAAGCCTTCATCGCCCGCTTCAACGACGTCATCCTGCAACCGCGGGGCCTGCGCTACAAGTTCCAGTTTCCCGGGCCGACCGGCACCAATGCGGTCGAAGCTGCGCTGAAGCTGGCGCGCAAGGTGACCGGACGCGAGCAGGTGGTCGGCTTCACCAATGCCTTCCACGGCATGACGCTGGGCGCGCTGGCGGTGACCGGAAACGGGTTCAAGCGCGCCGGTGCCGGCGTGCCGCTCGGCCACACCGCCTCCGTTCCGTTCGATGGCTATCTTGGCGAAGGCACGGACACGCTCGACTACTTCGAGGCGCTGCTCAAGGACGAGGGCAGCGGGATGGACAAGCCTGCCGCGGTCATCGTTGAGACCGTGCAGGCCGAGGGTGGCGTGAACGTCGCCAGCGTCGAGTGGCTTCAGCGTCTGCGCCGCATCACCGAAGAACACGGCGTTCTGCTCATCGTCGACGACATCCAGGTCGGCTGCGGCCGCACCGGAGCCTTCTTCAGCTTCGAGGACGCAGGGATCGTGCCTGACATCGTCACGCTGTCCAAGTCCTTGTCGGGCTATGGCCTGCCGCTGGCGCTGGTGCTGATCAAGCCCGAACTCGACCAATGGGCGCCGGGCGAGCACAACGGCACCTTCCGCGGACACAACCCAGCCTTCGTCACCGCCACTGCCGCGCTCAGGTTCTGGCAGGATGGCTTGCTCGCCGAGGATGTGGCACGCAAGGCCGGGCTGGTCGAAAAGCGCCTGACCGACATCGTCGCAAAGCATGCTCCCGGTGCGCGGGTGCGCGGGCGCGGGCTGATCTGGGGCATCGAGTTCGATGACACGCAACTGGCGGCGCGCATCTCACAGGCGTGCTTCAAGCGCGGGCTGATCATCGAGACCGCGGGCATCGACGACCAGGTGCTCAAGCTGCTCCCGAGCCTGACCATCGCCGAGGAGGAACTGCGGCACGGTCTGGATGTGATCGAAGCCGGCTTGCGCGAAGCCCTGAGCGTCGACAACGCCTCGCCGGCGATCGAAGCCGCGGCCTGAGGCTACCGGCAGCCCTGCCCCCTTCTTTCACCTCCCGCGCCCCCTTAAAGGCGGGGCACACCCTACATGCGAGGACACCCCAATGATCGTGAAGCACCTGGACGACGTCATCGGCACCGCCGCTGACGTGGATACCGAAGGCTGGAACAGCCGTCGCCTGATCTACAAGGATGCTGGCGTCGGCTATTCCATCAACGACACCATCATCAAGCCCGGCACCGAGCATGAGTTCGAGTACCGGAACCACTTCGAGACGGTGTACTGCATCGAAGGCGAAGGCGAGATCATCGACCTTGCCACCGGCGTGACCCACGCCATCCGCCCCGGCACCCTGTACTGCCTGAACCAGCACGACCGCCATGTCCTGCGCGCCAACAAGGGCCGCCACATGCGCATGGTGTGCGTGTTCAATCCGCCGCTGACCGGGCGCGAGGTGCATGACCAGACCGGCGCTTACGCGCTCGCCGACTGAGTGGATGGGCAAGGCCATGATGAGCATGACCGGCATGAACGCCGCCCGCCCCACGCTGACGCGTCCGCGCGCAGATGACCGCTACCCCTCGCGCTTCGACCCCGAGCCGCAGATCGGCCCGCGCCTGGATCCGGTGACCTACCCGCATGCCACTGCGGGGCCGCTGAACGCCGAAGCGCTGCGTTTCTACGAAGAGAACGGCTATCTGCACTTCGATCAATTGCTCGATGCCGGCGAGGTGCAGGACTGCCTGAATGAGCTGGCGCGCCTGCGCACCGATGAATCGGTCAAGGACCTCGATGAGGCAGTCATCGAGCCCGGCAGCCGGGAGTTACGCTCGATCTTCGCCGTGCATCGCAGCAGCGCAGTGCTCGCACGCCTGGCTAACCATCCCAGGTTGGTTGCGATCGCCGAGCAGCTGCTCGGCAGCAAGGTGTACATCCACCAGTCGCGCGTGAACTACAAGGGCGGCTTTCGGGGCAAGGAATTCTACTGGCATTCCGACTTCGAGACCTGGCACGTGGAGGACGGCATCCCCGCCATGCGCATGGTGAGTTGCTCGATCGCGCTCACGGCCAACACGCCGCACAACGGCCCGCTGATGATCATCCCCGGCTCCCACCATCGCTATGTGCGCTGCGTGGGCGCCACCCCCGAGAACCACTACAAGGCCTCGCTCAGGCAGCAGGACATCGGCGTGCCGGACGAGACCAGCCTGAGTCGGCTGGTCGAGGACTTCGGCATCGTCGCGCCGACGGGCCCAGCGGGCGCGGTCACCTTCTTCGAGTGCAACGTGATGCACGGATCCAGCTCGAACATCACCCCCTTGCCGCGCAGCAACCTGTTCATGGTGTTCAACAGCGTGAACAACACGCCAGTCGCCCCCTTCTGCGGACTGGAGCCACGTCCCAACTTCATCGCCGAACGGGAGGACTTCACCCCCGTGGGGCAAGGGACTGACGGGGGCGACCCGTGCGACGCGGAGGCCAGGGCTCTCACGCCAGCCTGAGGCGCCGCGTTTGCATCGGTGATGCCGAAAAGCAAGCCGGCGTTGGAATTGGCGCGCTCGATGATGGACGAGTGCGCACGCCTGCTGGACGCTGATTGATGCGGGACACTGACTGAGCCTCGACGGGACAAGCCGATCAGTCGCTCACCCTTCCGCGCGCGGCCTTGATCGACGCCCGCTGCGCCTTCCCCTCCAGCCTGCGGGTGACCGACGCACGCGTCGGCCGGGTCGCACGGCGCGCCTTCGGGGGCGTCGCGACACGCTCGATCAACTCTTCCAGCCGGCGCAGCGCCTCGGTGCGGTTCTTCTCCAGGCTGCGAAACTTCTGCGCCTTGATGATCACCACGCCTTCCTTGCTGATCCGATGGTCGTGCAGGGCGAGCAGTCGCGCGCGGATGTCCTCCGGAAGGCTCGATGCCGTGATGTCGAAGCGCAAATGCACGGCGTTCGACACCTTGTTGACGTTCTGTCCGCCCGCGCCTTGCGCGCGAATCGCGGTGATCTCGATTTCGTCAGGAGAAAGGGGGAAGCGGGAGGTCATCGCTCGGGCAGGATAAGGTCATTCGGAAGGCAGTCGCTGCAGATCCGAAGCATCATGATTCCGATCGGCGACAGGCGCAACGACGCGAACTTGAGCCCGAGGATCTCCGCGTATTCACGCGTCTGCTGCACCCCTGTCTCCGCGGGCAGCCCTGCGTCCTTTGCCTCGACCACGGCAAGCGGAAAATCGCGACAGAAGTACGGCAGGTAGTCGGCCCGCTTCTGTTCGCCTCGCTGCGCCTTACCGCCCGCCACGACGATGCGGCCGTTGGTGAAGGTCCGCTACTCACCGATCACATGAGGAGCCGCTCCCCCAACCCGCCTCGATCAGCCAAGGCGTGACGACTCGCGGCAGGTATCCGCTTCGGCAATCACGCCTGTTCGTACGGACGCCTCTTCCAGCCGTCCGCTGCAGCCAGAAAAGCATTTCTTGGCCAAACAGCACGAAATAAAGCAATTCGTGGCCAAAAGAATCTCGCGGAACCTCAGGCACTTTTTGCCGTTCTCGGCACTCGGTGGCATGAGACACCACTCCCGAAGGTCTGCCGACGAGCAGGGTTCCCGATTCTCGGCGCTCCTGAGGCTAGGCACCGAGGCTAGTGGAACGCGGCCGCTCGCCTCTCAGGTCACCAAGGGCGGGCTAAACGGATTGATGCACCGCACCCCGGCCGACTTGAAGTCTTCCGTGTTGCGCGTAACGACGGTTAGGTCGTAGATGAGGGCGATGGCTGCAATCTGCTTGTCGATGGGATGCTGAGGACTCGGTGACATCAGTCGGCCCCAGAGCTGAGCACAGTCGAGGTCAAAGCCCAGAATACGGTCTGCATAGTCAGCGACCACCATATCCAGCCAGGCTTCGAGTCGCGCGGCCTGCTCGCGGTCACCGCGGTTACGGATGTTCTCTAGGCCCCGGCGAATCTCACCGATTGTCAGGACCGACAGATAGATGTCCTCCGCGGCCAGGGTGGCGAAAAAGGCGGTCACGCCCGGATCGGCACGCCCACCTTTTCGCAGCTCGCTGATGATGTTGGTGTCGAGCAGGTACATCAGCCCTGCCTGAGGTTGAAGTCTTCATCGGTACCCACGTCCGGCATGCTGGCCAGAACGTCTTTGAAGCTCCGCCGCGCAGGTCGCGCAAGCGCTGCCCGCAGGATTTCCCGATGCTCCGCCTCAGCGCTTCGACCGTGCCGCGCCGCAGCCTCTTTCAAAGCCTGCGCGACCGAAGGGTCGATGTTACGAACGACAAGATTAGTCGCCATCGCGCTCCCCTGATGATTGCAGTGATTGCATTGTAGCGAATGCCGCAATCATTGCAATCACCATCAAGGCCACAGGTTCGTCAGGACGCTGAAATCACTTACAAACGCGAGGGGAAGAAAATGTAGCCGCACTCCGTGTCCCCGTACGTCACGCTTTAGCTCACCGAACCCATACTGGGTAGCTCAGTCATGCGGGAAGCACAAATGAAAACGCCCAACTGAGAACAGTTGGGCGCTGAATTTTGGTGGACCGAAGGAGGATCGAACTCCCGACCTCTGCATTGCGAATTCAAAAACACCATCCCTATATCATTGGCCCTTGGCGTCATAAGCACATATTTGCCACAATACTGCCACACTCAGATCGAAAGTCACACTGACGAATGGCAACCATACGCAAGCGCGGCCCCTACCAGTGGGAGGTCCAGATCCGCCGCAAGGGCTACCCACCGCAGAACAAGACCTTCAACACCAAGGCCGAAGCCGACGCCTGGGCGGCGATGACAGAATCCGAGATGGCCCGCGGTGTGTGGATCAGCCGCGGCGAGGCGGAAGACACCACGCTGGAAGAAGCCCTCGACCGCTACGAAAACGAGATCCTTCCCGGCAAGAAGGGCGCTGAGCCGGAACGCTCCGTGATCCGCACCTGGCGCGCACTGAAGCTCGCCAAGCGCGCCCTCGCCTCCATCCGCAGCACCGACGTCGCCGCCGCACGGGACGAGTGGCTCAAGCTCTACAAACCGGCCACCATCCTGCGCCGGCTGGCGGTGTTGTCCCATCTGTTCAGCATCGCGCGCAAAGAATGGGGCATGGAGAGCCTGTCAAACCCGGTCGAGCTGGTGCGCAAGCCGCAAGCCAACAACGCGCGTACGCGGCGTATCGCCGAGGTCGAACAAACGACCAGCGAATCGTCGGACGAAGCAGACCAAGGGCGTGGCGCCAACGAAGGTGAGCTCGAGCGCATCGTCGCCACCACCGGCTCCACCCTCCTCCCCTCGATCATCTGGCTGGCCGTAGAGACGGCAATGCGCCGGGGCGAGATCGTCGACCTGCGCTGGGAACACGTCGACCTCAAGCGTCGGGTCGCACACCTTCCAGCGACGAAGAACGGCAGTGCCCGCGACGTGCCCTTATCGACCAAGGCGGTCGCCACGCTGCAAACCCTGCGCGACAAGCGTGCCAATCGGGACGCCAGGGTGACGGGGCGTGTGTTCAGCATCCGCAGCGATGCAGTCACGCGGGCGTTCGAGCGGGCTGTTACGCGCGCACGGAAGCTCTACGTAGATGAGTGTCGCGAAGCACAGCAGCGACCGGACGAACGCTTTCTGACCGACCTCCGGTTTCATGATCTTCGGCACGAGGCAACGTCACGTCTGGCGTCGATTTTCCCGATGCACGAGCTGACGAAGATCACGGGGCACAAGGATCCGCGGATGCTGATGAGGTACTACCATCCGAGGGCAGAGGACTTGGCGAAGCGGCTGGGGTGACGCTGTACGCGCCTCCCACACACCGAGAGACGATCACACTACCGGCGACGGCTGCTCGGCCTGAGGGGCCGTTGAGCCTGCCGCACGCATCGGTCGGCAATGTGCTGGTCACCTGCCATTCGTGTGCTTGTTGCGGTCAATGACCGCTTGCCACTTCAGCCCGCAGCCGAATCCGACCCGAAAGAGGTTCTCGACATTTAGGTTTTCGATTGGGCAGATTTTCTGAGGAGCATTCACCTGTGCGGAGGCTCACTGAAACGTCCTCGGGCGGAACGTACATTCGAGCGGCAAAGTCGAATCGACCGCCGAAAAATCGAAGCAGCTAATGGACCATGAGCAATCGGACGCTCACCCCCTGCGTAAGGCCCTCACCCAGCAGCCACTCGCCGCTTCAGATTGCATAATCAGAACGGGATATCATCGTCGAAATCAACCAAGAGTTCGTCTCCAATCACCGGAGACGCCACAGGCGGAGCCGGCAAAGGTGGAACCTCCGGAGCACCGGCAATCACCCATTCGATCATCCACTTATCGAGCAGCGACAGCGATCCGTTTCTCGACAATGACCTTAGCCACTTATCTCTCTCGTCTCTAGCCAGGACTTGCGCAGCAAAAATTACTGCACGTCGATCCCATGGACCAAGATTTAATACCTTGTCTTTATGCGTTCTAACCCATGACACGTTCCCGAGATTAACCGCGGCAGCCGCACGATACCGTAATCCATCAGAGTAATTCAGAACCTGTCTGATCTCATCATCTGAAACAAGTCCGCGATGCTTGGATATGTACCATGAAAACCATTCTGCGGTCGCCTTATCATCGAATGACTGATCGAACAACATTTCTTGTATCGCAGTGCGAATGTGATGAATATTATCCGGTCCTGTTACAGAATCAAGATACAACACCAAGTCGTTTATTACTGGTCTGTAGAAATACGATTTGCGAATTAGGTGAATAGCCAGATCTTTGACTTTATTTGCTTTTGCGCGGCGTATGATCGCTCGAGCGACTGCAAGATCAAGATACTCGTGCCTCTCAATTCGCTCTAGAGAATTGAGTAACTTTGCGCCCGCCTCTTCATCTAATTCGACAGGCGCAATCTTTGATTCGCAACCATATGGATTTCCGACCTCGATTTCGCTAAGAATTTCTAACTTCTCAATCTGGTATTGATTTTGAAGCTCTTCCTGTAGAAATAATTGCGATTCTACAATTCTTGTTTTCTCTCCAACCAAGCCAAGCCTATGATTCTGATGTAGATACAGAGTCAATTCCTGAAGTAGGATATCCAGCGCATGCTTGGAGTCAGAGAAAACCCTAATATCATCAACATATCTAACGTGCCGCATTCCCCTGTCCAGGATATATTGATCCACATCAACGAGGACAGCTTCACTAAGCACGATGCTTGCTGCAGGTCCAACAGGTATCCCTTGAGATGTATTGTTATTTATGGAAAGTAAGAAATGTTCAAGAGCTCTTCCCTGGCCATCTCCTGCTGCAGTAGAAACGGCGTTCTCCAGTCTATGGAGATAAATTCGATTATAAAAATCAGATATATCTGTTGCGATAACATATCTGTACTGGGTAGCCAGTTCCTCACATCGCGCCCTGTAATCTGAAAATCCAGACCCAGCAACGAAAAAGCCATAAGGGTCTGTTCTTATGCGATAAGAGCAAGCGATTTTTTTGTGTCGAGATTGGCGCGATGTCTCAATATTTTCGGAAACAGCGTGAACCGCGGCAGTGTAAATAATGGAGTCAACAGGATCTAATTGATGAACTACCCGGTAACCCCCTCTCGGTTTCCTCCAGGGGATAGCTATTGGATTGCCGAACGGCTGCCAGCCTGGACTGCTCAGGACTCGGACTACTTCGTCCCATTTGTACCAGAGGGCTCCGAACTCAAATGGCTTGGGAAAGAAGTCAGTATCGTAGTATGCGGTCAGATGGCGTCGGGAGAAACAGAGCGCATCTTCCGTTGTGAGCCTATTTATCGACATTGTATTTTTCGGAGGGTGTCTTCAGCGAAGATGCCGCGCTGAAGAATGGTGAAATATTTTGTCCTAAGGGTGGCGCATGTAAAACGGTGAACACCAAACAGCGTTGTCCGAACGTCTTCTACTTGGAGGCCGTTCGATGGACTCCACTGACTAGTTGTCGATGTTATCAGCATGGGTGAGGGGACGGTTGCTTGGGCCCCAGGTTTTCAGTAGGTCGTCAGTCAGCTTCCCGAGTAACGCGGACCCTCGAATATCAGGTTGCCAGCGGGAAAGAAGGCGCCGCTGAAGCCCAAAGACATCGGGGCCATCCGCATCCACCTTCAGAACGCGAACCAGCTGAGGGATCTGGCGCTGTTCAACCCGGGCATCGACAGTAAGCTTCGCGGATGCGATCTGGTCGCCCTCCGCGTTCGCGACTTGACTCATGGCAACCAGGTGTTGTCCCGCGCCGCCGTCATCCAGAGGAAGACGCACCGGCCAGTTCAGTACGAGCTGACCGAGCCGACGCGAACAACTGTGGCAGTACGGATCAGAAAGCAACGCTCAGACCGGAGGGCTTCCTCTTTCCGAGCCGGCTGCACCACTCGCCGCACGTGTCTACCTGACAGGGCGCGAGGATCGTCGAACAATGGGTGATTGCGGCGGGGCTGGATCCGTCCACCTACGCGACCCACTCCATGTGGCGGACGAAGGCGACGCTGATCTACAACCTGACCAAGAACATGCAGGCCGTGCAGCTCCTGCTTGGTCATTCCAAGCTTGAGTCCACCGTCCGTACCTCGGCATCGAGGTCGATGATGCCTTGGAGATCTCGGAGCAGATCGAGATCTGAGGTGTCACGGCCGTTCGCCGCGAGCTTAGGCGCTGACGAGCGGCCGCTTAGGGCGTCGATGCCGGCAGGGCCGTATCGGCCAGGAGCTGCCTGTCACCGCCCGATTCAGATAGCGGCCATCCGGGCGAGTCGGTATGCTCTCTGCCTATGTGCCATATGGGTCGCATCAACCCACTAATCTTTCGGCTGCTGCTGTTCCTGTCTTTTTATCTTGCCTTGCGCGTGGTTCCGGCATCTAAACAGTAACTTGCAGGGAAAGGCATCCGACATTCCGATGTCATGCGGCAGAACTGTCGCCATAAAATAAATTTAGGCCTATCCAATGAACCAGACCAACCGAACCAACTTACTCATAGCCTTTGTGGCTGCAATCTGCTCTTTAGTCGGCGGTCTTTCTGGCTCATACCTAACCGGGCATTTCCTCCTTAAATCAACTGAAGCACAAGTAGAAAAAGACATTGCAGTGCTTTCCTCACAGAATGCTCAGAAGAACCTTGAGAAAACCCAAGAGAAAGCAGAGGCATTTATTGTTGCCCTGCATGGTTTGATCGGATATTTCGAAAGTAATGATCGTTTTGTCGTTTCTGAGGCAAAAGCAAAAGTACGCGAGGCTGAAGCGAAAGCTTACGCTCTGGCTCCATACGTTAGCCCTGTGGTAGCCGCAAAAGGTCTTGAGGTTTGCCTTGCGCTAAGGTCTGCGGTAGATAGCGGCACTCCGAACGAGCGGAGTGAAAGCTTGAAGAAAGTAGTTTCATCTACTGCTGAGTGGGTAAAGGTCTATTACGAAGAAGTTGGTAAGTATCAATCCCAATCGATGCCCGAGAAATGGAAATACGATCTTCTTGGCCCGCTATTAGGCGGTCTACTGAAGCAATAAGGCCTAACAGCGTGATGCAAAAGGCTGTGAACGATCCGAAAAGCTGCCTGTCATAGACGTATCTCCAGACTCCTTGTCCTGCAACGATGCGCGGCCAACTCGACCCCCAGTCCTCGATGTTCCACTACTTCTCGCCGGAGTCGCGCGTACCGGTAGATTATCCGTTGCGACGGGTGAAGCGTTTGGCGGACCGCGCCCTGGCCGCCATTTCTGCTGAGCTGGACGCGTTGTATTCGTCGGTCGGCCGCCCGTCGATTCCGCCAGAGCGTCTGCTCAAGGCGCAATTGCTGATTGCGCTGTATTCGGTTCGCTCGGATCGGCAGTTCTGCGAACAACTTGACTACAACATCCTGTTCCGCTGGT